>JBBITS010000028.1:0-16504 GCA_037440665.1 Chloroflexota bacterium | reverse complement strand
ATCGCCGCGTGCGCGACGTGGATCATGTAGGAGCAGCCGCCCACGGACGTGTTGTCGACGTACGTCGGCTCCAGCTGCAGATACTCGGCCAGGAGGCTGGGCGACTGCGGCGAGAGCAGGCCATCGACCTGGGACTTGTCGATTCCGGCGTCGGCGAGGGCGCGGATGGCGGCGTCGGCGTGGAGTTGCAGCGCCGACCTATCAGGGATGACGCCCAACTCCTCGGTCTCGGCGGCGCCGACGATGGCGGCGGCCATGCGCAGGCTCATGACGCGCCTCCCTTCTGCGCCGGGCGGAAAAGAGGCAGGCCGATGCGCGTGGTCGAGCCGTCCCTCTCCCTGGTCTCGATGTCTTCCCAGATGACCTCCAACGGCAGGTCGGCAGGCAGGTTCTCGGGCGCCGGGTCGACGCCGACGACGTTGGACATCATGCGCGGGCCTTCCTCCAGCTCGGCGACGGCGATGACGTAGGGCACGGCGTCGTCGAAGCCGGGCGCGCCCCGGTGGGCGATGACGTAGGTGTGCAGCTTCGCCCGCCCGGAGGCGTCGAGCCACTCGACGTTGGGCGAGAGGCATCTGGGGCAGAACGGCCGCGGGTAGAAGTAGGCCGGCTGGCCCGGGCAGTCGAGGCAGCGTTGGAGGGTCAGCCGGTGCTCGCGGCAGGCGTCCCAGTACGGTTGGGTCTCAGGCGTGGGTTGGGGAATTGGTCGTTTAGGCATGGCAGTCCTTCCAGAGCGGGAAGGATAGCGAACCCTGACGTTAAGGGGAAGGTTGGCCAGCCAGCCAGGCTCAGACGCCCCGCAGACGCGGGTCGAGTACGTCGCGCAGGGCGTCGCCGAACATGTTGAAGCCGTACACGGCGAGGGCGATGGCCATGCCAGGCCAGACGGCCAGCCAGGGGTTCACCCGCATGAAGGCGATGCCCTCTCGGCTCAGCATGCCGCCCCACGAGGGGAAGGGTGGCGGGATGCCGTAGCCCAGGAAGCTGATGGAGGCCTCGGCCAGGATGGCGGCACCGAGCTGCACAGTGGAGAGGATGATGATGACGGCAAAGACGTTGGGCAGAATGTAGCGCAGGAGGATGCGCAGGTCGCTGGCCCCGATGGCGCGGGCGGCGTCGACGTACTGGTTCTGCTTCACCGATATCGTCGCGCCCCGGATGACTCGCGAGGAGCCCGCGGCGATCAGCACGCCCAGACCGGCGATGAGCGCCATCGCGCGCCAGAACTCGGTGCCGCGCTCCGTTCCCGGCGGCGCAAAGACTGACACGAGAACGGCGAGCAGCACGATGGCCGGGAACGCGATCAGGATGTCCACGGCGCGCTGCACGAGCGCGTCGAGCCAGCCGCCGAAGTAGCCGCTGACGATGCCGACTGTCCCGGCCAGGAGCGCGGCGATGGCGACGGCGCTGAAGCCTATGATTACCGAAACCCGTGCCCCGTAGATGACCTGGCTCAGCATGTCGTGCCCCGTGCTGTCGGTGCCGAAGGGGTGGGCCCGCGAGGGCCCTTCGTTGAGGTCGGTAAGTGTCTGCTGCTTATAGCTCTGGGGGGCGAGCAGCGGCTCGCTGCTGCCGAAGACGCGCGCGTCGGCGAAGGTAGCGCAGAAGAGCAGGGCCAGCACGATGAGCGCGCCGAATGCGCCCAGGGGCTTTTTGCGCGCGAACCGCCAGACGTTGCGAGCGGTTCTCCCGGCCAGTGAAGGCCGGACCTCGTAGCTCTCCAGCGCCAGTTGTTCAGCTACCGTTTGCGTTGCCATCAGCCGTAGCGAATCCTCGGATCAAGGTAGGCGTATGTCAGGTCGATCAGCAGGTTGGACACGATGACGGTGACGATGATGACCAACACGACGCTCTGGACGACCGTGTAATCGAGACCCTGGATGGCCAGAAACAGGTACCTGCCCATGCCAGGGATATTGAATATCTGCTCGAGTATGACGGCGCCACCGATGAGGAAGGGGAGCTGGAGGCCCACGACGGTGACGACGGGAATGAGCGCGTTCTTGAGGGCGTGCCTGATGATGACGGTGCGTTCGCGCAGTCCCTTGGACCACGCTGTACGGATGTAGTCCTGCCGCAGCACCTCCAGCATCTGCGCCCGCGTCAGGCGCATGACCGTGCCCGAAAGGCCGATGCCCAAAATGACGGCGGGACCTACCGGCACGAACCGCCCGTATGGGAACACCATGATCTTGAGGTTAGCCCACGGATCCTTCCAAAGGTCAACGTACTCTATGGGCGGCGCGAGCTTCCACCAGACGGAGGGCAGCACGATCACCAGCGTCGCTAGCCAGAACGCCGGTATAGCCAGCGCGCCGATGGCGATGCTGCGCGGGACGTAGTCCAGCCACGTATCCTGCCGGATCGCCGACAGGATGCCGATGGGCAGCGCGATGATGAGCGAGACGACCAGGGCTATGGAGGTGAGTTCCAGCGTGACGGGCAGGCGGTTGCGCATCTCCTCGCCGATGGGAACACCCGTGCGCAGCGATTCGCCGAAATCGCCCCGGATGGCGTCGCCCAGCCACTTCCAGTACTGGGTGTACCAGGGTTCGTCGAGGCCCAGCCGGCTCTCAATCTCGGCGCGAACTTCCGGCGTGACGATGGCGTTCTCGCCGGCGATCTGCTGGATGACGTCCCCAGGGATGGCCCGGATGAGCATGAACAGCATGAAGGTGCCGCCGACGATGGTGGGCACCATGAGGAACAGACGGCGAAGGATATAGCGCTGCATGGATTAAGAACGGGGGCGAGACGCTCGCCTCGCCCCCAGCGCCTCCATCTTACGCCATTACGCTGTGGTCACGCCTGTTTGTCCAGCCATAGGGTCAGCGCGCCCTCGGTGCCGACGGCGTAGGTAGTCGGCCCGGAGGTGTTTACCTCGCCCTTCACCCACTCCTGACTGGCGCCCGCCTCCAGCGGCGTCACCACGGGAACGTAGTACATCTTGCCGGACACGTACTTCTGGATCTCGAAGTTCTTCTTGCGCAGCTCCTCGATGTCGGTTTGCGCCAGCATGTCGTCGATCATCGCCGTAAGCTCGGCGTCGTCGACTTCGGAGTGGTTGCGGCCGGCGCCGGCGCTCCGCGGCTTCAGCATGTTGGCCAGGTACATGCCAACGTCGGTGAACACCGACTCCAGGCCGAACGCGAAGCCATCGGCCGGGCCCTTGGCAAACGTTGTGGTGATGTAGACGCCGTACTCGGCCGGCACCTCGGTGATCTTGATGCCGGCGGGCGCGAGCGCGCTTCCCAGCACCTGCCGCACCAGGTCGTAGTAGGGAACGATCGTCGTGTACACCGAGCTGCTGAAGTGCATGTTTACGTCGAAGCCGTCGGCGAACCCGGCCGAGCTGAGCAGAGCCTTGGCCTCTTCAATGTTGTATTCGTAGTTCTTCGCCGCCTCTCCCATCTCAGCGCTGCGCGGGTCGAGCCACCACGCTGAGCCCATGCCGGCGTTGATGATGTTGGGCCACTCGCCGCCCTCGGGCGAAGCCACGGACAGAAGGGCATCGCGGTCCAGTGTCATCGATAGCGCCCTGCGGACGCGGTCGTCGTTGAACGGCGGCAGTCCTTCGGTGTACGTTCGCGGGTCGAAGTAGATGAAGCTAAGGACGTTGCGCAGAGCGAGGTTGACGGTCGCCTTCGGGTTCTCGTCGCGGAAGGTCTGGAGCAGTTGCGGAGGAACCGCGATCCCGTCGAGGTTGCCGGCGGCGAACTGCGTCAGCGCCTGGTTGACGTCGGCAATGATGGCCAGCTCCAGCGCGTCGAGGTAGGGCAACGGCGTCCCGTCCTCGTCCTTCTCGAAGTAGTCCGGGTTCTTCTTGTAGACGAGCTTGACGTCGCGCTTGCTGGAGGGGTCGAGCATGAATGGGCCGGAGCCCACCATGCGCTTTTCGCCGTCGCCGTCCGCCTCTATCAGTTCCTTCGGCAGGATCCAGAGGTCCTGGAACGAGGCCAGCCGGTTGAGGAACAGGCCGAAGGGCTGCTTGAGCTTGAATGTGACTTGCGTCTTGTCGGCCGACGCCTGAACGCTGTCGACGATCGAGCCGAGGTTGTTCTTGTTGGGCGACACCGATTGGTACAGGTTCCACGCGTAGACGATGTCCTCGGCGTCGACCTTGCGGCCCATCGTCGGCTCGACGTTGTGGAACTTGGCGTCCGGGTTCAGGGTGAAGATGTAAGTAGTGTCGTCGGGGTTCTCCCACGAAGCGGCGAGTTCCGGCGCGACGCTGTACCACTCGGATTGCGGCAGTTCGCCCTGGGTCGTCTTGTAGCGGAGCAGGCGGCTGTAGCAGTACGACGCCAGGGCGTGCGTTAGGAACGTCGTCGCCTTGATGGGGTCGTAGCCCAGAACCAGGCTGACGGTGCCACGATAAGTCCCGCCGGGCTTTGGCTTTCCTTCGGCGGGTGCTGTGGGGCTGGCCGCTGTTGGCGTCTTGCCTTCTTCCTCTTCTTCCTCGCCGCATGCGGCCGCGAAGGCGAGCCCCCCGCCCGAAACGGCCGCAAGCTGAAGCGCCCGGCGGCGGCTCATGCGCGCCCGCGCGTAGCGGTCCCAGAAACTCCTTGGTTCGGTCACTGCGCTCCTCCTTCGGCCGGTTAGGCCTTGCCTGATTCAGGGTCCTCCCTGGCCTTGCCCGACGGCACTCTGGCTGCATCCGGGGTGGCGCGCACGCCAACCCCCGCCGACTCCCTCGCAGCGGGTCATACATTAGCCGCAAACAAGAAGCTTGGCAACTGCTCAGATGCGGAACCTGCGCAAGGCGAGACATAACAAGGACGGGCGGGACTTCCCGTCCCGCCCGTCTGAGGTTTGCCGGAAACGCTTCCTAGGCCCGGCCAGCCCAACTCGGGTCGTCCTTGTCCAGCCAAGTGTCGGCGAAGGAGTGGTTGTAGCCGAACCACGTTCTCGGCGGGGGTGGGTTCTTGAAGTACGGCCACTGCAGACCCTCGCCCCAGGCGCTGATGTAGTCCATGCGCACGACCAACTCGTCCAGCAGCATCTTCTGGATGTCGAAGCCAATCTCCCGCCGCTTCTCGTTGTCGAACTCCGCGCGCTGCTGCTCGAGCAGGGCGTCGAGGTCGGCGTCCGAGAGGCCGAACGAGTTCTTGGTGCCGTCGGTGTGGTAGTAGGGGTAGACCCAGTCGTCCAGGTCGACCCAGCCGTTGTCGTAGCCGAGGCTGAAGACGCAGCCTCCGGCCCCGCCGGTGGAGTTGGCCAGGAAGCACTCGCCGAGCTTGGTGTAGCCGGCCGGGTCGACGTTCTCGTTGAGCGTCACGCCCAGAGCGTCCTCGAGCATCTTCTTGACCGACGGCAGCATGGTGTCGGGGATGTATCCCGGAATGCCGGCGACGACCACGTCGATGCTCTTGACGGCGCCGCCGGTGGCGGCGTCCCACAGCTGCTTCGCTTCGGTAATGTCCGCGTCGCGCTCGGCGCCGGTGCGGTAGCCGGGGCGGGAGCGCAGCTCGGTCTGCGGTAGCGCCCACAGGGTGTTCGGCCAGGCCACGACGCCGTTGAGGTTCCAGCGGGTGCCGAAGAGCTGCTGTCCCATGATGTGGCGGTCTATCACCCAGTGGACCGCCTTGCGCGCGCGGACGTCCTTGAACACGCCGTCGCCGATGAACGTACGCGAGTTTACCGCGCCCGACGTGCCCACGCCGCGCGTGTAATTGACCTGATCGCCCAGTTCCTCGCGGACGCGGTTGAAGTTGTTCTCGTCGTCGAATCCGACGCTATCGATCTGCTTGGACTTGAAGGCCTGCTCGTTGACCTGGTCATTTGAAGGCGTCCAGATGGCCTCGTAGCCGTCGAGGAATGGCCGGCCGGTGCCGACTTCCGGGAAGTCGTCGGCGCCGTGCCAGGCCGGGTTGCGGACGAAGCTGACGACGCTGACGGGCTCCATCTTCTCGAGCATGAAGGGGCCGGCGCCTACCATGCGCTTGTCCTCGTTCATCTCGTCGTTGGCGTCGACCGTCTCCGGGGCGACGATGCCGCCGTTGGGGTCGGCCAGGAAGGCGAGGAACGGGGAGAGTGGCGACTTCATAGTGATCTTGAGCGTCGTGCTGTCGACCACCTCCATTGAGGCGATGTTGTCGTAGTGCCCGCGGCGGTAGTAGAGGGCGCTGCGCGGGCTGTTGGTGTTGAGCTGGCGCTCGATGCTGTACTTGACGTCCTCTGCGGTAACGGCGCGGCCGGCGAGCGTCGGGAAGTCCGAGCGGATGGCCGGCGTGTCGTGCCACTTGGCGTTGGGCCGGATGCGGATGATGTAGGTGAGGTCGTCGGGCTGCTCGGGCATGCCCGGTCCGCCGTCGGGGCTGGCCGAGAGGTCGGGGCTCATGGTCTGGCTGACCTCGTCGTCGAACGCGAGGATCTTCGCGAAGACGACGGAGTGCATGGCGTACATGGGCCCGAACTGCGTCTGGTGCGGGTCGCGGGTGTCGAGAGGCAGGGCATCGAACCCGAAGTAGCGGACGCGCCCGCCGCGCCCGTTGGCCGTGACCTGCTGCTTGGGCCTGGGCGTCGGCGTGCCTTTTGCGGCGGGGGTCTTGGCTCCTCCGTCGCCGCCGTCGTCGCCGCAGGCTGCCGCGACCACCGCCCCGGCGCCCACGGCCGCGGCCCCCGCCAGCAGCCGCCGCCGCGTCATGCGGTTAGCCTGTAACCGCTGCCAGTAGCCGGTTTCCCTCATGTGCTCTCTCCCTTCTCACCTTCCTGACAGAGATTGGGGTCGTCCTCCATCCAGAGGACCATCAAACACTGGCGCGGTTCCTTGTCTACACCCGGAGCCGTGGGTCCAGCACGTCCCGCAGCGCGTCACCCGCCAGGTTGAACCCGAGCACGCTCATGGTTATGGCCGCGCCGCTAAACACGGCCTGCCATGGCGACGAATAGACAAAGCGCTGTCCCTCGTTCAGGGTCGCGCCCCAGGAGATGCCCGGCGGCGCCAGACCCAGGAACGAGAGGCTGGCTTCGGCGATGATAACGGAGCCGATACCAATAGTGAAGATCACAATGATGGGGGCGGCGATGTTCGGCAGGATGTGGAGGCCCATCAGGCGCCAGTCGGAGCAGCCGACGACGCGCCCTGCCTCGACATAAGGCATCGCCCGCTGCGCCAGCACGCTGCCCCGCACGATGCGCGACACCTGCGTGATTCCTATGAAGCCTAAGGCGAAGATCATGCTCGACTCGCTTGGCTTCGTGAGCGTTACCAGCAAGAGCAGGATGAGCAAAGCTGGGAACGCCTGGATGGCATCCATCACGCGCTGCATAACCGTGTCAAACCAGCCCCCGAAGTAGGCCGACATCACGCCCAGCGCGGTGCCCGCCGCGGTCGACAGGAGAAGGGCGAGGATGCCGATCTTGAGCGATCGCCGCGCGCCCCAGACCAGCCGGGAGTACGTGTCGCGGCCCGCGGTGTCGGTCCCGAACCAGTGATCGGCCGACGGCGCTTCCAGCCTGGAGAGCTTGGTGGGAGAGGGCGCCGAGAAGGGATCATCCGGGTTGTAGTCCGGGTTCACCGAGTGGAACACTTCCCAAGGGTCGTAGCGCGCAATAACCGGCGCGCCGACGGCCGCAGCGACCGCGATGAAGATGAACAGCATGCCCATCGCGCCGAGGGGCTTGCGGATGATGAAACGGCGGACCGTCGTGAGGACAGCCGCCCGCGGCCGCAGGGTCCACGCCTCCGCGCCGATCGCGACCGGTCCGGTTTCCAGCGCTTGCTCTGCCATTCCTTTCCTCTAGCTGTATCTGATGCGGGGGTCGAGCCAGGCGTATGCCAGGTCCACCACCAGATTCGTTGCGACCAACAGCAAGCCAACCAGCAGAACGACGCCCTGCACGACGGGGAAGTCGTTCTGCCGGAGCGACGTGACGAGATAGAGGCCGATGCCCGGGATGCTGAACATCTGCTCGAGGATGACCTGCCCCGAGAACAGCGTCGCGACGAGAAGGCCGAGCACCGTAATCACCGGGATCATCGCGTTCTTCATGACGTGCCGCACGATGATCGTATACCCCGCCAGCCCCTTGGCCGCCGCCGTGCGGACGTAGTCCTGACGCAGCACCTCGAGCATCTGCGACCTGAGCAGGCGCATGATGACGGCGCCGATGGCCAGCGTGCCGGCCAGTGTCGGCAGCAGCATCATCTTCAGGTTCACCGTCGGATCTTCCCAGAGGTCACGGTAGGCAGTCGTGATCAGCGGCGGCGAGAACTGCATACCCTTGAACGCAAACAGCGAGAATAGCGTTGCCAGATAGAAAACCGGAACGGCGAGGCCAAGGATGGCGACAAACCGTAAGAGATAGTCAACCCACGTGTCCTGCCTGACCGCCGAGATCACGCCGATGGGGATGCTGATGACCAACGCCAGCGCGATCTGCAAGATGCCCAACTCCACGGAAGGCGCGAGCCGATGCCGGATCTCGTACATCACGGACCGCTTGGTCAGGAACGACTTGCCGAAGTCGCCCCGGATCACGTCGGTCAGGTAGTCGCCATACTGCACGATCAGAGGCCGGTCGGTGCCCAACGTCTTGCGCACCTGTTCCAGCGCCTTGTTGCGGTCCCCGCCCTGAACGCCCTGGGCGATGGCCTGCTCGGCGTAGTCGGGCCGGATGTGCGTCGCGAGGAAAGTGAGGGTGATCACAAGGAACAGCGTGGGGATCGCAAGAAGAATGCGCCGGATGACGTACTGGTACATCGAACCCCTCGTTCAGCGAGGATGGAAAGGACGGCGGGCCTTGTGGCGCCGCCGCGCGCTACTGGCTACGTTCACGTCGCTTTCCTCGAGCCGGCCGGGGCGGGGGTCTCGGCCAGAAACTCGGTGACCAGCCGTGAGAATACCACAGACTGCTCTTCTGGCAGCAGGTGCCCGGCCTCGGGGACCACGACCAGCCGCGAATCGGGGATGGACCGCCGGAGAGCCTCGCCTCGCGAGGGCCGCAGCCAGGTATCTGAAGCCCCCCAGAGGATCAGCGCCGGCGCTTGTATCGCCGATAGATCCACCGGCAGGTCGCGGCGGCGGTCGGCCATCAGTCGCGAAAGCGCCCGCAGGTGCCCCCGGACGCGGGCAGGACGCCAGTAACTCTGGAAGACCTCCTCATCCATCCGTGACGGATCGTGAAACGCCGTTCGCAGCGTCCTCTCGCGAACGCGACGGGTATAGTACACCAGCGCGGCGAGAGGGAACAGAGGTGCGAGAAGTGAAGTGAGCCAGGCGGCGCGGCGCATGTCGTCGGGCGACGCCGGCGCTACCAGGACCAGGCGCTCTACCCTCGCGGGGTAGGTCGCTGCCAGCCTCATGGCGATGGAACCGCCCATCGAATGACCAAGGACGCTCGCCCGATCGATGCCCAGCCTGTCCAGCAGCTCGACCAGACGTCGCGCGTGCACCGTCTGCGAGTAGTCCGCCAACTCGCGCGACGACCCGCCGAATCCGCCGAGGTCGACGGCAATGACGCGGAACCGTTGCGCCAGGTCGTCGACGTTCTTGCGGAAGGTGAACAGCGATGCACCCAGACCGTGGATGAGGAGCAACGGGGGCCCGGATCCGCGGTCGACGTAGTGGAGATCGGCGTCGCTGAGCCTGGCGACGTGGCCGCTGCGGACGTCGCCCTCGCTCAGCGTCTCGAACGCGGCCACACGCCGTTTGCCCAGAGCCAGCAGGCCAAGAAGGCCGCCGGCGATGGCCACGGGGATCGCCAGGAAACGCCTCACGAATCGAGTCTCCCGCCAGGATGCATCACCGCGCTTCGGCGCAGGGTCTGGCCTGGCGCGACAGGATCAGATCATATGTAGGTCCGCGCCAGGTTACAATGGCCCCTCCGGGGCTAGCCGCTTGACGGCGGGCCGGCCAGAAGTGATACTTAGTCTCAAATGTCCGACACCGACCTCATTCTTCAGCGCCTCGCGCTGCGCGGCCATCGCGTCACCGGCAGCCGCCGCCGCGTCATCGAGGCCGTAGCCGCAGCCCCGGCTCACTTTACGGCCGAGGAGCTGCTGCGCTGCCTTCCCGGCGTCGGCCGGGCGACCGTATTTCGCACGGTGAAACTCCTTCTGGACCTGAACCTCGTGTGCCGTGTGCTCATGGAGGACGGGAGCCTGCACTACCGGCGCTCGGCGACTGGACACCATCACCATCTGGTGTGCACGAGCTGCGGACGCGTGGAGGACTTCACTCGCTGCGACGTGCCCGGCCTGGTCGCGGGACTCGCGCGCGACGTCAGCTTCGAAGTCGAAGGTCACTGGCTCGAAGTGTACGGCCGCTGCGGGGCGTGCCTGCCGCGTACGGTCCCGGCGGAGGCGCGATGATGTTGGGCCGAGTCGGCGTCGCCCTGGCCGCGGTCGCGGCGCTGGTGCTCTCTGCCTGTGGTAGTGCGGACGGGAGCGGCGAGGGCAAGGTCCGTGTGGTGACCACGCTGGGCATATTCGCCGACTTCGTCCGCAATGTGGGCGGCGACCGCGTCGAGGTGGTCGAGTTGCTGCCGCCGGGCGCCGATCCGCACACCTACGAGCTGGAGCCGAAGCAGGTGGCCCGGATAACGGACGCTGGCATCGCCTTCGTGAACGGGCTTGGTTTCGAGGAGGCGATCCTGCCGGCCATCGAGCGCAATCTGCCGGATGGCGCGCCGCTGGTGGAGCTGTCGGAAGGGCTCGAGCCGCTGGAAGGCGGCGACGAGCAGCACGGCAACCCCCACTTCTGGCTCGACGTGACCTACGCCATGCGCTACGTCGAACGCATCCGCGACGGGCTTGCCCGCGTCGATCCGGAGGGAGCGCCGGCCTACGAGGCCAACGCCGCGCACTACCTGGACGAGCTGGCTGCGCTCGACGCCGAAATCGAGGAAGGCGTGCTGGCCATCCCTGCGGAGCGCCGCAAGCTCGTGACGTTCCACGACTCCTTTCCCTACTTCGGCCGCCGGTACGGCTTCGAGATCGTGGCGGTGGTGGTGCAGGCGCCCGGACGCGAGCCCAGCGCCGCGGACATCGCCGTGCTGGGGAAAGAACTCAAAGCCGAAGGCATCCCGACGGTCTACAGCGAGCCTCAGATCAACGCGCGCATCCTGGAGCTGGCGGCCGAAGACGCGGGCATCGAAGTCCGCGAGCTGTACTCCGACTCATTCAGCGGTGACGTGGACACGTACGTCGAGATGATGCGCTTCAACCTGCGGCAGTTGCGGGAAGGACTGGGCGAGCCGTGACCGCGCCTTCATACGTGGTCGAGGCCCAGGGGGCGCTAGCGCCCGCCGTCTCGGTCGCCGGAGTGACGGCGGGCTACGGTCGCCGCATCCTCGCGCTGGAGGACGTGACGTTTGACGTCCCGCGCGGCGTTCTCGCCGGCCTGGTCGGCCCCAATGGATCGGGCAAGTCGACGCTCCTGCGGGTGATCCTCGGGCTGCTGAAGTCGTGGCGGGGCGATGTCCGCGTGTTCGGGCAGCCGGCGAGCCGCGTGCGCCGCCGCATAGGCTACATGCCGCAGGCCGAGCTTGTGGACTGGGATTTCCCGGTGTCGGTGTGGGACCTGGTGATGATGGGCCGCTACTCGCGCGTCGGGCCGGTGCGCTGGCCGGGCGAGGAGGATCGCCGCGTGGTGGACCAGTGCCTGGACCACATGAGCCTTGTCTCGGTGGCCCACCGGCAGATCGGCGAGCTCTCCGGCGGGCAACAGCGGCGGATGCTCTTCGCGCGGACCCTGGCTCAGGAGCCCGACATCTTCTTCCTCGACGAACCGCTGGCCGGGCTCGACGCTCCTTCCCGGCACGACATCCTGAGCCACTTCGAGGAGTTGCGGAACCGGGGCAAGACGCTGCTCGTGGCCACCCACGACCTCTCGTGCGTGGCCGCGTGCTTCGACCTGACGCTGCTGCTGAACAGGCGGGTCGTGGCGTACGGAGCGCCCGCGCAGGTCTTCACGCGCGAACAACTCGACGCCGCCTTCGGGCGTCACCTGTTGGCCATACCGACGTTGGAGGGGCTGTACGTCAGCCATCACGAGCATGGATGAGTTGAGCGAGTTCCTGATCGACCCCGTCCGGTACGAGTTCATGCAGCGGGCGCTCATCGCGCTGGCGCTGGTGAGCGTCGTCAGCGCCGTGGTGGGGGCGTTCGTCGTGGCCAGAGGGATGGCGTTCATCGGTGACGCGCTGGCCCACGCGTCGTTCGCGGGCGTCGCGGCGGCGTTCACGCTTGGGACATCCATCTACTACGGGGCGATGGCGGGCGCCATCGCGACGGCGCTGGCCATCACCTTCGTCAGCCGCCAGGCGCGCGTCCAATTCGATACGGCCATCGGCATCCTGTTCGTGGGCGCGTTCTCGCTGGGGATCGTGATCATCAGCGCGCAGGACGTGTACACCGTCGATCTTTTCAGCTTCGTTTTTGGGAACGTGCTGGGCGTTGGCTGGAACGACGTCTGGATCATCGCGGCCATGGGCGCTGGCGTGGTACTGGTCGTCGCGCTGTTCTACAAGGAGCTGCTGTACACGGCGTACGACCCGTCGATGGCGGCCGCCATAGGCATCCCTGTGGCGCTTGTCCAGTACGGACTGCTGGCGCTGATCGGCGTGGCCACGGTGGTGGCGCTCAAGGCGGTAGGCATCGTCCTAGTCGTTGCCATGCTGGTCACACCCCCCGCGACGGCGGGGCTGTTCGTGCGGCGATTGCCGGCCATCATGGCGCTAGCGGCGGCGCTGGCCATGGCGTCGTCAGTCGTGGGCCTGTACGTGTCCTACCACGCCGGGACGGCCTCGGGCGCGTCCATCGTCCTGGTGGCGACGGCGCTCTTCGTCGCCGGCCTGGTCGTATCGCCGCGCCGGGGGCTTCTGGGCTACTGGCTGGCGTCGCGCGCCGCCGAGGCTGCGTCCGCCCGGCCCGGCTAGTACACTCCCGGCGTGAAGATCGCCATCGACGCCACCTCGATGCCGCCGAAGCTGGCGGGGGCAGCCGTCTACGCCGTCGAGCTGGTAGAGGCGCTGGCGTGCCTCGGCGCGCCGCACGCCTTCCAGGTCTTCGCCCGCTCGGAGGTCTTTCACCACCTGCGCCGCCCTGGATTCGAGCCTTGGCTGCTCCGGGGAGCGAACGGCCGGTGGCAGCGGACGCTGTGGCAGCAAATGACCTTGCCGCGCCTGCTGGCGCGCCACGGCGTCGACGTCCTGCACTCGACGCACCACGACCTGCCCCTGCGCGTACCGTCACGCGTGCGGCGGGTCGTGACCATTCACGACGTGACGTTCATGATCCTCCCCAGGCGCTATCCGCCGCTACGGCGACTCTACATGCGGCTCATCACGTCCGCCGCCGTGCGCCTTGCCGACGCCATCATCGTGCCGTCGCGGACGGTGCTGGACGACGTGGTGGCGAGACTCGGCGTTCCGGAGACGCGCGTGTCCGTGGTGCCCGAAGCCGCTTCGTCCCGCTTCCGTCCCGTGCCAGAGGACGAAGTGGCGCGCGTGCTGCGTCGCGAGGGGCTGGCAGCGCATCCCTACGTGCTGTCCGTGGGGAGCCTGGAGCCGGGAAAGAACCGCGCGCGCCTTATCGCCGCGATGGCCGTTTTGCGCGACCGCGGCTACCCGCACCGCCTTGTGGTCGTCGGGCAGCGCGCCTGGCGCTACGAGAGCGACCTCCGGCTGATCCGGAGGCTGAACCTCGAAGACCGCGTGCGGCTCCTGGACTACGTGCCGGGCGAGGACCTGCCGGCGCTCTACGCGGGCGCTGCGGTCGCAGCGCAGCCGTCGCTGTACGAAGGCTTCGGCCTGCCCGTGCTCGAGGCTATGGCGTGCGGGACGCCGGTCGTGACATCCAACGTCTCGGCCACGGCCGAGGTCGCCGGCGACGCCGCGCTGCTGGTGGATCCGCGCGACACTGAAGCCATCCGCGACGCCATAGAGCGGGTGATCGCCGGCCCGGACCTCGCGGCGGACTTACGGGCGCGCGGTCTGGACCGAGCGGCTGGCTTTTCGTGGGAGCGCGCGGCGCGGGAGACCGTCGAGGTCTACGAACGCGCCCTGCTGGGCGTTCCGGCGCCAGTCTGATCCCGGCGCCGTTCCCACGGCGGGCGGCGTGCCGGTATGCTCCATCCGTGGACGCTTCGGTGGTCATCGTTACCTACAACAGCGCGCCCTACCTGCGCGACTGCCTGGGCACGCTGTACGCCCGGACGGCCGGCGTCTCGTTCGAGGTTATCGTTGTGGACAACGCCTCGGCGGACGGCTCGGCGGACCTGGTCGAGCGCGAGTTCCCGGCGGCGCACGTCCTCCGGCGCGCCGCGAATGCCGGGCTGGCGGTGGCGACCAACGAGGGCGTGCGGGCCTCGGCCGGGGAGATCGTCTTCTGGGTGAACCCGGACACGCGCTTCGATTCGGACGTCCTAACGCCCATGGTCCGCTATCTTCGGGAGCACCCGGACGTCGGGGCGCTGGGGCCGAAGCACGTCGGCCCCGACGGGACCGTTCAGCTCTCGTGCCGGGGGTTTCCGGGGTTCTCGACGGCGATCTTCAATCGCTACAGCCTGGCGACGAGGCTGCTGCCGGGCAATCGCTTCTCCCGCCGCTACCTGATGACCGATTTCGACCACGAGACGGTCCGCGACGTCGACTGGCTGTCGGGGGCGTTCATCGCCATGCCCCGCCGCGTGTTCGACGAGGCCGGCGGTCTGGACGAGGGGTACTTCATGTACAACGAGGACGTCGACCTCTGCCAGCGCATACATCGAGCCGGCTATCGCGTCGTGTATTACCCCGAGGCCCGGATCATCCACCACATCGGCGGCAGCACGCGGCAGGCGCCGTTCCGCATGATCGTCGCCCGGCACCGGAGCATGTGGCGCTACTACACCAAGTGGTCGCGCAAGAACCTTTTGACCGACATCGCGGCCTTTGCGGGCATCATTTTGCGCTGCGCGTACCTGCTGGCGTGGAACGGGGCGCTGCGGCTGTTCGGCCGCCACCGCGCCTGAGGCGGGCTACTCGCCCTTGCTGCTTTCGACTGCGTCGGGGATGACGTGGCGGCGCAGCCACACGATGCTGTGGCTGTTCCACATCGTGACAAGGTATCCGAGGCGGCCCAGGATGAGCGCTACGATGGCGGTGACCGCGCCCAGGACCAGAGCCTCCGACACAAACCAGTCGATGTAGTGCAGGAGCAGGGCGCCGCCCGCGAACAGCGCCGACACGCCCCAGATCACCATCAGAAGCCCACGCGGGCCGAAGCCGGCCTCTTCCAGCCGGTGATGGATGTGGTCCTCGTCGCGGAGGAACGGCGGGCGGTGGTCGAGCATGCGCCTGATGGCCGCCAGCCCGGCGTCGAGAATGGGGAAGCCCAGCGCTACGGCCGTCACGGCCACGAACACGGCGTCGGTGGGGCCGGTGGTCGCGCGGATGGCCAGCGAGCCGAGGACAAAGCCGAGCAGATACGCACCCGAGTCGCCGACGATCAGCGACGCCGGTGGCAGGTTCCACGGCAGGAAGCCCAGGCCCGCGCCGGCCAGCGCGACCAGCAGCAGCGCTACTGTCGGGTGGTGCGAGTGCGCGCCGATGGCGGCCAGAGTCACCGCTGACAGAACGGCGACGCCGGTAGACACGCCGTCGCGGCCGTCGATGAGGTTGATGGCGTTAGTGAAGAACACGATCCAAATGACCGTCACCGGCGCCGTCAGCAGGTTCAGGTCGATTTCAGGCCCCCACGGCATGCCGACGCGCTCGATGCTGTAGCCGGCGGTGTGGACGGCGATCGCGGCGGCGATCTGCACCGCCATCTTCTGCTGCCAGGAGATGATGCGGAAGTCGTCGAACAGGCCAACGAGCATGACCATGCCGGCGGCCAGAAGGAAGCCCAGGAACTCCCCGGAGCGCGGCTCGAAAAGCTCGGCAGCGTGGTCAGATAGAGCCGAGGCGATGAAGGGCGTCAGGGCGAAGGCCAGGAAGATGGACACACCGCCCCAGCGAGGTTTCTCCTGCAGGCCGCGGGCGTGGAAGAGGCGGGCAAGGCTCAGGCGCGCCGTCAGGAACTGGAGCGCGGCGGTGGCCGCCACGGCGATGCCGAGGGCCAGACCCAGGGTCAACAGGTATACGTCAGCCATGGTCCCCCGGCGGGGCGAAATCGAGCTTGAGTATAGCACAGGAAGGCCAGGCCGGGGGCGGAGCGCCCAAGGCGCCGCTGCGGTCGCGGGCGCCCGGTCGGTATACTCCGCCTGTGGGCGATTAGCTCAGTTGGAAGAGCATCTGCCTTACACGCAGAGGGCCAGAGGTTCGAGTCCTCTATCGCCCACCAACAAGAAGGTGGCAATTGCGGCGGAGCCGGTGATGCGTGCCTGAGCTGAGGAACATCCGCCCGCGGGACGCCATCGCCGCTCTGGAGCGCGCCGGAGGCGTCGTCCGCCGGGGCGGCAAGGGAGACCACGTAAGCGTCAAGATGCCCACCGGCCAGATCGTCACGTTCTCGGGAAGGCGCGAACCGATCAAGATTGGCTTGCTCAAAGCCATGTTGCGCAAGGCCGGGCTTACC
>JBBITS010000027.1:0-16509 GCA_037440665.1 Chloroflexota bacterium | reverse complement strand
CGGTGGAACTGGTGGGCGAGGCGGGGGAGGGCCGGAATCTGACGCTGCGGTTGCGGGCCACGGCGCGCCAGCAGGGCGAGGTCTTTCTTACGGCGCCGCCGGTCTCCGAAGGCGGCTCGCCTAGGCGAGGGCTGCGCGCTGTCTGGGCGCGGGCCGGACGGTCGCGGGCGTCGGCGCGTCAGCGAGACGGGCTGGTCCGGATAGCCGTGGACGGCTCCCGGGGCCAGACGCTGCGGGTGACGTTTGAGTAAGCTTCATGCCCCAAATCAGAGGCAAATGCCTCATGCAAAGTCTTGACACCATCGTGGCGCTGGCCGATACTTGGGCTGAGTCGCTGACTTAGCAAGTCCTAAGTTAACCGCATCCCGGGAGGGCCACGATGGCAATCGATCAGGACGTGTTGCACCAGATCAGGACCGACGACGGCGGCGCGCCGCCGGTCGATCTGAGTTGGCTTGACCTCAACAACCAGTGGGGCATGCGAGCGAAGCCAGGCAAGCGCGGGCTGACGCTCGACGAGATCAACATCGGCCCGTACGCGCCGCCCGCCGACGGCGAGCCGTCGCACAACATGACGATGCTACAGCGCGGGGCCGTCCCCCGGCCCGGCGTACCCCGAGTCGGCTATCACCTCGAAAAGAAGTCCGACGTCTGGTCTCAGAACGCGACGCTACTCTACGAGGAGGCGGTGCAGCGGCAGTGGTCGTCGGCGACGGACATACCGTGGGAAGAGCTGGAGCCGCTGCCCGACGACCTCGAGCGGGCGATGTGCCAGCTCTGCACCTTCCTCACCGAGGTCGAGTTCATCGCTGGCGACACGCCGGGGCAGTGGCTGCCCAAGATATCCAACGATCACTATGAGACGAAGCTCTTCCTGGCGTCACAGGTGGTAGACGAGGCGCGTCACCTCGACGTGTTCCGCAAGCGCGCTCTCGCTAACGGCGGCGGGCTCATGAAGTCGTCGCCCACGGCGAGCCTGCGCACCATCATCAACGCGCGCGACTTCACCGAGATGTCGACGATCATGCACGTGCAGGCTGAGGGCTTCATCCAGAGTATGTTCCGCATGGGTGAACTGGTGGCGAACAACGACGTCGAGAAGCGCATCTTCCGCATGTGTGCGCAGGACGAGTCGCGCCACCTGGGCTTCGGCGTCATGCACCTGAAGTACGTGCTGGAGACGGAGCCCGAGCGCCGCGAGGAAATCCACGGCTACCTCGACGAAGCCGAGGGCGCGGTCGGGGCCACTGGCGAGAGCACCTTCGGCCCGGAGGTCTCGGAGGCGCTGATCATCCTGCTGGGCGGCGGCCGGAAGAACGTCGACGAGGGCGTCAACAAAATGATGGCGCTGCAGAAGCGCCAGGTGACCGAGTACGCGCATCGGCTTCAGGTCGCTGGCATGCCCGAGCGTGTGACCCGCCTGGCGCCGTTCATGAAGATGCTCTACAACATGTAGTAAGTCATCGATCCAGTGGGTGCGGACGAAGCCCTCGTTTTCGAGGGCTTCGTCGTGTCTGGCGTCCTATTCGCCGGCGGCTTCCGCAAGCATGTTCCGCGCCGCCGCTCTGCGTCGGGCGCTGTCCTACGCCTCGCCAGCTTCCTCTGGCGGCGCTGCCGCCGCAAGCGCTTCGGCGGCGGAGACCTCCCACCTCGCTACGTCGAAGCCGTAGCTCTCGCGGACGAAGCCGCGGGCGATCTTGCGCAGGACCGTCTTGGGAAGCGGCTGATCGGTGATCTGCACGTCGGCGACGCGCTTGTACTGCGCCAGGCTCAGGCAGCGCTCGTTGACCTCAGCGGTGATCAGGGCACGCACGCTCTGCTCGTTCACGGGCTGGCCCGCCGCCGCCAGGCGCGTCTTTGTTGCCTCAACGTTGGGGTAGACGATCGCGGAGACGACGGTCTTGCTTCTGACGTTGCGCCCGACGACGCAGATGTCCTCCACGACGTCGCTGAGGCCGATGAACTCCTCGAGTTCGTCGGGGTGCACCTTCTCGCCGGAGTCGAGCACGATGATGAACTTGCAGCGGCCGGTGATGTAGATGTTGCCCTCGGCGTCGATGCGCCCCAGGTCGCCGGTGCGAAGCCACTCGCCTAGCTTCGCCGCGCGTGTCTCCTCCGGCGCCTTCCAGTAGCCGGGGAAGACGTTTTCGCCGCGCGCGATCAGCTCGCCCTCGCCGTGCAGCCGGACGTACAGCTCCTTCTCCGGCACGTCGATGAGCGATATCTCCACATCTTCAATGGGCTGGCCCACCGACCCAGCGCGCTCCTCGTAGTAGTTCGTCAGGTAGAACTTGCGCGGGTACCAGCGCTGCACGGCGAGAGCCGGCCCGGACTCGGTCATGCCCCAGCCCTGCAGGAGGGGGAGGCCCAGACGGAAGAAGTTCCGCTGGAGGTCTGCGGGCAGCGCGGCGCCGCCGCTGACCATGAACCGCAGGTGGCCACCCAGGCGCTGGTGCAGCTCCCGGAACACGACCTTGCCGATGTTCACGCCGGTGCGTGCCTTGACCTGATCGGCCACGCGCAGGGCCTTATCGAACAACTCCTTTTTACCCTCGGCTTCGAGGCGCTGGAGGATGCCGCGGTACATCATGTCGAACAGTGCGGGCATCCCCAGGAACAGGGTGGGCTTTATCTCCGCCATGCGGTCGCGCAGGCGCAGCAGATCGTTCTCGAAGATGATCTGGCCGCCGAAGCCGATGGGTCCCATTAGCCCGACGAGGAAGGGAAAGGCGTGGTGCATCGGGAGCACCATCAGCACGCGGTCGCGCTCGTCGATCCCGATGCTCTTGCGCGCCGACTCGACGTTCGCCGTGAAGTTGCGGTGGGTGAGCATCACGCCCTTGGCGCCGCCCGTAGTTCCCGAGGTGAACACGATGGAGGCGAGATCGCCGGGGTCGATTTCGGTGGTCTCGATAGCGCGGCGGCTCTCGTCGGTTGCCATGGACTCGACCTGATCGAAGGCCACGATGTCGGGCCGGTGCTGACGGAAGAGGCCGGCGCGGCCGCCGTGACGCTCGGATATGCCTTCACCCTGGACGATGATGACCTCGACCGCCGGCTGGTCGCCTATGCGCTCCAGAGCCTTCGCCGAGCAGACCAGCATCTTGCACTCGGCGCGGCGGATGAACCGATCGATCTCGCTCTGCTTGAGGTCGTAGTAGATAGGCACCCCGATGGCGCCCACCGCCGAAAGGCCGTGATAAGCGATGCACCAGTCGAGGCCGTTTTCCATGACGATGGCCACGCGGTCGCCCTTGCGCAGACCGAGGTGGTGGAGGCCTGCGGCGAACGCCCGGGAACGCTGCAGCACTTCGCGGAAGGTCATGCGCTTCCACTCGCGACCCACGCGCTGGCCGTAGGCTGGGAGGTCGCCCCACCTGTGCGCGGCCTGGGCGAGCTTGTCCGGGATGGTCATGCCCCGGCTCGCTGGCCGGCGGCCGTTGGGCTCAGCTTCCTCTCCGAATTTGGGCAGGCGGATTTTGGTGATAGCCATAGTTCTCCCTGCTCATGCCGTAGAAGCGCGGGGCCGGCGCCAGTGTATCGACGTCCTGTCGCGGGCAAGCATCTCATTGTACCGCACCTTGCAGTTGAGGCCCGGCTTCGTTCTGTCAACGAGGGTTCGAGGATCAGCGATGGGTGAAGGGGAAGCGGCGGGACCCGCCTTGCCCGCGCGTGGCCTGGGCGTGTCTGGCGCGAACACCTGTTGACGCGCCTGTTGACAAGGCGAAAAGCCGCGCTAGCATAGGCATGTCGGCGCTTCGCCCGGAGCGTGGGCAGGGGGCGGCGTAGGATCGGCGCATGAGCGCGCGACTGCCGCAACGCCGCCAGGGTGATGGTAAACAGGCTTCTCGGCAGGGTCACCCTCATTTACCGGCGCTGGCTCGGGCATAGGGCGCAGCACGGCTCTGCTCTTTGCCAGGGAGGGCGCCGTGGTGTCGGTTTTCGACTGGAACCGCGAGGCTGGAGAGGAAACAGCGCAGGCGATGCGCCAGCAACGCGGAGAAGCCATCGCTATTCATGGTGACGTGGCGCATGAACCAGATGTGGAAGCCGCCGTTCGCAGCACGGTCGACGCCTTTGGTCGCCCTGACATCCTGATTAACAACGCAGCCGTCGAGTTTTCCGCGAGGGCCACTGAGACCCAAGTGGAGGACTGGGACCGGATCCAGGCTATCAACCTGCGCGGAGTCTTCTTGGGCTGCAAGCTCGCTATACCGCAGATGCAGCGGCAGGGCGGCGGAGCTATCGTCAACGTCGCATCAGCCAATGCGCTCGTAGCGGTCCCACGCCATGCCGCGTATAGCGCGGCCAAGGGCGGCGTTGTATCACTCACCCGCCAACTCGCGCTGGACTACGGGCCGGATAACATCCGCGTCAACTGCGTCTGCCCAACGACCACGGACACGCCGATGGTTCGAGCGGCCACGAGTCAGAGCGCGCTCAACGAAATGGCCGAGAGGCATCCCCTTCGTCGAATCGCCCAGCCAGAAGACATCGCTTACGCGTGCCTGTTTCTTGCTGCAGACGAAGCCCGTTGCATAACGGGCGTGGTGCTCCCCGTGGACGCTGGCTGGACAGCGCAGTAAGTCTGAGCGTGCGGTGTCCCTGCTGGCTCTCTGCTTAGCCGCGCTCGGGCTGCTGCTGAGCCTTACGGCGACTGTCGTGGCTTACGGTAGCCGTGGGCGCTCCTGGTCCTCCAAGTCCGCGCCCACGACGTCGAGCGTGCGCGGACGCCCGTCCTTGATGCCGAAGCGCAGCTCGATGACCGTGCGCTCGCGCTCAGTCAGGGCGTCCAGCGCGCGGCGGGCGCTGCCCCCTTCGCCTAACGATCCGCTTCTGTTAGCATGCCGTCGTGGTAATTCGTTCGCGGCATGGTTGCCGGCGACATCACCGTCTTCTTGTTGCCGGTCTCGCCCTCCTGATATTGAATGCATGCTCCGATTTGGCCGAAAAGCCGGCTCCCACACCGCCAAAGGCGGCGGTCACGGAGGAGTCCGCACCTCCCACGGTTGCCGTTGAACCTGAAGATCCGGTCGCTAGGATCCAGCGTTATAGCCGCGGTCTCCCCAACGTGGCCTGGGACGGCGTCAACGAGCCCGTGTTGGTGACGGCCGAGGAGCTGCCGGAGGGCTATCGCGTTGAACTAGTAGCGGAAGGCCTGACGCGCTTCGCCAGCATGGCGTTCGCCCCGGACGGACGCATCTTCCTGTGCGAGCAGCACACCGGTATCGTGCGCGTCCTCGACGCCGACGGAACGCCGAGGGAGGAGCCCTTCGTCACGATAGACGGCGTAGCGCAGTCGCACGAGACGGGTCTCATCGGCATCGCGTTCCACCCAGAGTTCCCGGACCCTGCCTACGTCTACTTGTTTTACGTGCTGGCGGGTCAGGATGGAAAGCCCGAGCGGAGCATCATCGAACGCTATACCGAGCGCGATGGCGTTGGCGTTGACCCAGTCGTGCTCGCGGAGATACCGACGCCGGGCGATATGCACGCTGGTGGGAGCCTGAAGTTTGGGCCGGACGGCAAGCTGTACGTCACTCTGGGCGAGAACCGTCAGGGCAAGGCCGCGCAGAATCTGGATAGCCCGCGCGGCAAGATATTCCGTCTGAACGAGGACGGCTCGGCGCCTGAGGACAATCCGTTCGCAGGGAACCCCGACGCCGACGCCCGCGTGTATGCTCTGGGCTTTCGAAATCCCTTCGATATGGCCTACTATCCCCCTCTCCAAGCGTGGCTGGCAACCGAGAACGCGGACGCCGAGTACGACGAGATCAACATAATCCGTCCTGGCGGCAACTACGGCTTCCCCGAGTCGCTGGGCTTCTGGATACCGGAGGTCCTTCCCGACATGGTGACGCCCATCTGGACGTATCTACTTCACACCGGGCTTTCAGGCATCGATGTCTACACAGCCGACCGGCTGTCGTACTTCACGGGCGACGTGTTCTTCTGCCAGTTCCATCGGGGCGGCCTGCTGCACCACCTGCGCCTCGACGGAGAGCGGGTCGTGTCTGACACGGTGCTGGCGACGGGATGCACGACGGACGTGGCCGTGAGCCCTGACGGTCTGATCTACTTCGCCGAGGGCACCCAGGGGCGCCTGTGGCGCATCGCCGATACGCCTGTTCCGTAGGACGTTGCATGTTGGCGTTGCCTAGTCCTCCAGATCGGCCCGCAGGGCGCGGCCGTTGGAGCGGCGCAGCTTCGAAAGGGCCTGCGCTTCGATCTGGCGCGCGCGCTCGCGGGTGACGCCCAGCGCCGCGCCCACGACGTCGAGCGTGCGCGGCCGTCCGTCCTTGATGCCGAAGCGTAGCTCGATCACCGTGCGCTCGCGCTCGGTCAGGGCGTCCAGCGCGCGGCGGACGCGCTCGCGCAGGAGCTGGCGCGCCGCCTCGTCCTCGGGTGAGGGCGACATGACGTCTTCCAGAACGCTGCCTAGCGTCCCTTCCTCTTCCTCGCCTACCGGCGTTTCGAGGGAGACCACCGACTGGCGCAGCGCGCGCGCCGCCTCGCGGACCTTGTCGGGGGGCATACCCATGGCCTTCGATAGCTCGGCGATGCGCGGCTCGCGGCCAAGGTGCTGGAACAGCTTCTCGCGGGCCTGCGAGTACTTGGAGATCAGCTCGGTGATGTGGATAGGCAGGCGGATGGTACGCGCCTTGTCGGCGATGGCGCGGCCGACGGCCTGGCGGATCCACCACGTGGCGTACGTGCTGAAGCGGAAGCCGCGCCGGTACTCGAACTTCTCGACGGCGCGCATCAGGCCGGCGTTGCCCTCTTGGATCAGGTCCATCAGGGGCATGCCACGGCCGCCGTACTTCTTGGCGACGCTCACGACCAGACGCAGGTTCGCGTTGATCATGTGCTCCTCGGCCCGGCGGGCCATCTCGCGGGCGTGGGCGACGCGCTGGCCCAGACGCTTCAGCGGGTCGCGCAGGTGCCTGTCGGGAGGCTCGACGCCCTCGCCGACGAGCTGCGCCACCTCGCCGAACGCCGGCAGGTCGTCGACGCCGAAGATGCGGTGGCCGACTGAGATGGCGACCAGCAGCGGGCGCACTTCGTCGACCGTCCGCTTGGCGACGCGGGCGATGGCGTGCTCCTTCTCCTCGTCAATAGCGGCGACGACGAACTCGCGCAGCCGTGGGTCGTCGAATCGCTTGAGGAACGTGCCTCTGGCGGGGAAGCCGTCGATGACCTTCGAGGTGCTTACGATGCGGATGGCCTCGACGATGCGGCGGATCAGGCAGTACGCCAGCTCCTCGTTCGAGGGCGCCGAGTGGCGCTCCTCAAGCCAGGCGTCGGCGAGTTGCTCCAGCGTCTGGCCGTTCTCGACGTGCTTGGCGAGGTCGACCTCTTCCTCGGGCCGCAGCAGCCGGTACCGGGCGATCTCGTTCAGGTAGAGTTCCACCGAGTCGGGGAGTTCGGTGTACTCCTCGACGTCGGCCTCCTCCTTTTCAGGCCGCATGGCGCGCTGAATGAGGGCGGTGGCCGAACTGTAGCCGCCCTCTTCGTCAAACTGGGCCTTGGATTCGAATCTCGTTTGTGTCACTTCAGATCTACGCCAATCTCCGTAATGGACTCCCCCTATGATCGTCGTTTGGGGCGCTGGTCAGTGAAGGGCCAGATGGCTCACGCGTCTGGCGCTTGCCCACGGGACCGGGCCGCCGGCGCAGTGTTCGGGGTCAGACCAGGTCAGGCCGGGGCCACTTCAGGTCGCAACTCAGGCATCGGGCCTGGACGAGCTTGCCCGCCGCCCAATAGCTTAGCGTGAAGTACTTCTTACAGCGCGGGCACTCCTGGTCCCCGACACGCACTTCCCGGGCCTGTTTCTGAGGCTCGCGGGAGGCCCGTGCCCTCTCCGGGGTCGTCATGACCACCTCCGGAATGCATTGTAGCTGAATGACGGCCGGCGGGGCGATAGGGTTCCTGGCCTCTGCGGGCGCCCCCGCTGGCGACTAGCGGGTTTTCTGACGATAAGTAGGCAGGTATCGGCGCCCACTATGTGAGGCAACCGCGCACCCTCGGCAACGCGAAAGACGAGAACACCAGTGCTATGACGACGGTGCAGGACCTTCTCGCGCCTCTGTGGCCTAACGCAGAGGCCTCTGAGCGAATCCAGAGCCTGATCCGGAGGTGGCAGGAAGACCTCGACCGGAAGGACCGCTACAGTGGCAGCCACGCCGGGGTCGCCGCCCTCCTCGCGGCCGAGCTGGCCGCCCGCCTCGACCTGCGCACCGAGGAGGTGGCCTTCATCTGGCTGGCTGGGCATCTGTACGACCTTGGCAAGATATCGGTGCCGGAGGGCATCCTGGGCAAGCACGGCGCGCTCACCGACGCCGAGCGTATCGCGGTCCAGCATCACGTCGCGGTCGGCTACGACCTCCTGCGCGACTGGGAGCTATGGCGCTCCAGCCCGCGCTGGCTCTCGAAGGAGATGCTGGACGTCGTGCTGCATCACCACGAGCGCTGGGATGGCCAGGGCTATCCGCGCGGGCTCAAGGGTCGGCAGATACCCTTCCACGCCCGCCTGATGGCCATCGTCGACGCCTACTCGTCGATGGTCATGGACACGCCGTATCGTTTATCGAAAGGTGAAGATCGCGCGCTGGAGGAGCTGCAGGCGAACGCTGGCCTCCAGTTCGACCCTTACTTGGTCCGCGACTTCGCGGCCATGCTGCGGAAGTGGCGCATCACCGGCCGCGGCCTCGTCATCCCCGATTCGCCGCGCATCATCCTGCCCGGCGAAGCCGGCCCTTCCGCCAACGGCGCGGTGGCCTGAGGCGGGTTCCGAGGTCTATAACAGGATTCTCTTCGGCGAGCCTCCTCCCGTGCGGCGGAAGTTGTGCGCCAGGTAGCGCTTGAAGTTCTCCTGAGTCACCTCTTCGATGCGCGCGCGATCGGGCAGGGCGAGGCGTTCGTCGACCCGCTGCGCGAAGGCGGTGTACGCCGCGTGCATCTCATCGGTGACGTTGAAGAGGTCGGCTGCGTGAACCACCGTGTGAATCTGGCGCTCGGCCAGGACCAGCAGCCAGCCCACGATGATCTCGGCCCAGCCCAGATGAAACGCGTGATCGTCGAACGTGTAGGCCAGACGGAGGTTGTTGGACTCCGGTCCCGTAAGGAGCGCAGTCGCGCCGAAGTTGGGCCGCGCCAGGTCGGCGGCGGGCCGGTACACCGATCGGAGCTTCTCGTCGGCGGCCAGCATCTCCCCGGCGAAGTAGTGCCCGAGGCCGAATTCGAACGCCTTGAACTCGGCGTCGGGCTTGAGCGACGTCGCCAGCCACTCCAGGTACAGGTTCATCTCGTGAGCGTGGAGTTGCCGTTGCGCGGCCAGGCACTCGGCGGCCGTCCGGACGAGCGGCAGCGCTGAGCCGTAAGAGCCGCGCGTTACGACCTCCAGCGCGTCGGCCAGCGCGGAGAACGTCCGTGACCACAGCGAGACGATGGCGGCGTAGGCGTGGGTGCGGTAGGACGACGCCGACGACGCAGCCACGATACGCAACTGCAGGTTCAGGCCCTCGTCGAACAGATTGAGGTCCTTGCTGAGGGCGAACTGCGTCTGCCGGTAGGCGTCCTGAACCTGCGCCGAAGCGCTGGCCGGTTTTCCGGGCAGTTCGTATCGCTCGGGGAACGGGATCGCTGAGACGCGCTGCGTGGGTGTGGGGGCGGCTTCGGGCTCCTGGCTGTTGGTCATGGAGGTCATTCTACGCGGGCGGCCGGCGGCGCAGAAGCGTCACCGCGCCCTCACGCGCACGGCATCTCTCCCCGCGTAGACGGCGTGGGTACCCAGCTCCTCTTCGACACGCAGGAGGCGGTTGTACTTCGCGGTGCGCTCGCCGCGCGCCGGGGCGCCCGTCTTGATCTGCCCGGCGCCGGTCGCGACGGCCAAGTCGGCGATGGTGGTGTCTTCCGTCTCCCCTGAGCGGTGCGAGATGACGGTGTTCCAGCCGGCCGCCTTCGCCATGTCGATGGCCCGCAGCGTCTCGGTCAGCGTGCCGATCTGGTTGACCTTGATGAGGATGGCGTTCGAGGCCTTCTCGTCGATGCCGCGCCGCAAGCGCTCGGTGTTCGTAACGTACAGGTCGTCGCCTACGAGCTGCACGCGGCCGCCGACGCGCGCGTTCAGCGCCTTCCAGCCGTCCCAGTCGTCTTCGGCCATGCCGTCCTCGATGCTGACGATGGGGAAGCGAGCGAGCCAGTCCTCCCACAGCGCGCCCAGTTCGTCCGGGGTCGCCGACCGCCCTTCGCGCGCCAGCTCGTAGCGTCCGTCCTTGTACAGCTCGCTGGTCGCTGGGTCGAGAGCGATGGCGACATCGTCCCCGGGACGGTAGCCCGCGCGCTCGGTGGCCTCGATGACGACCTCGATGGCCGCGACGTTGGTGGGGAGCGACGGCGCGAAGCCGCCCTCGTCGCCGACGTTCGTTGGCTGGCCGCGCGCCTTCAGGACGGCGGCGAGGGCGTGGTAGACCTCGACGGCCCAGCGCAGCCCCTCGCGAAACGATGGCGCGCCAACGGGCATGACCATGAACTCCTGGAAGTCCGTGGAGTCCGACGCGTGCTTGCCGCCGTTCAGGATGTTGAACATCGGCACGGGCAGCGTCGTGGCCTCGTCGCCGCCGAGGTAGCGGTAGAGCGGCAGGCCCTTCGACGCGGCCGCCGCGTGCGCCACGGCCAGCGACACGCCGAGGATGGCGTTCGCGCCTAGGCGCGACTTCCCCGGCGCTCCGTCCAGCGCGACAAGGCGTTCGTCGATGGCTGCCTGGTCGCTCGCGTCCATGCCCGCGATGGCGCTGGCGATCTCGCCGTTGACGTTTTCGACGGCCTTCAAGACGCCCTTGCCGCTGTAGCGAGCCTTGTCGCCGTCGCGCAGTTCCAGCGCCTCGTGCGCGCCGGTGGACGCTCCGGACGGGACGGCCGCGCGCCCCAGCGAGCCGTCGGACAGGCGCACATCGACCTCGACCGTGGGGTTACCTCGGGAATCGAGGATCTCGCGGGCGTGAACGTGGGCGATCTTCATGGGTCGGTCCTAGTTAGTGTGGGTCTGCCGCCAGGCAAGCCTGGCCGGTCACCGCCTATTGAACAGCCCCAGCATGTCTGAGGGAAGCTCTGCGGGATGTTGAAGCCGCGTCGCGGCCCGGTGTAGTCTCGTTCCACGAGACCGCATAAGCCCGTATGGAGGCCAGGAGGCGCCACATGGAAACGCAGATATTGGACGTCTGGCGGATTCACAGCCGGATCGACCTGTACGTGCTGAACGCCGTTCCGCCGGAGGCGCTGAGCGGCGCCTCGGCTTCGAAGGGGCGCAGTGTGGGCCAGATGTTCGCGCACATCCACAACGTCCGCCTGATGTGGCTGAAGGAGGCCGCTCCTGAACTGATGGACGGACTGACGAAGGTCGAGAACGAGAACGCAACAGACAAAGCGTTGCTGCGGCGCTCGCTCGAAGCGTCTGGCTCGGCCGTGGAAGCGCTCGCGGAGAAGGGTTTGCAGCCTGGTGGGCGGATCAAGGGGTTCAAGCCCCACGCTACGGCGTTTTTGGGCTACCTCGTCTCCCACGAGGCATACCATCTGGGCGAGATCGGCATGACGCTGGCGCAATCAGGCCACCCGCTCGACCGGAAGACGGCGTACGGGATGTGGGAGTGGGGCGTGCGGTAGGCTTAGGCGCCCGGCGTGATGATCATGAACGAACCCGTGGCCGTGGCGACGAGCTTCCCGCTGTCGTCGCGCACGTTCGACTCCAGGAACACGATGTGACGGCCCTTCTTCACGACCTCGGTCTCGGCGCGGAGCTTTCCGCCGCGGACCGAGGCCAGGTAGCTCATCTTGATCTCGATGGTGGCGCAGAACTGGCCGGGGCCGAGGACCGACATCGTCGCCGCGCCCATGCTGTAGTCGACCATGGTGTACACCGCGCCGCCGTGCAGGACGCCGTTAGGGTTCAAGAGGTCGGGCTGGACGTCGAGTGCGTAGAGTGCCCGGCCTTCGCCGACCTGCACGTGACGGATATGCAGCAGGTCGGCGATGGGCCCGGGGCTGTCGCCGGGCTGGCGGCCGCCCGCCTCGGGCGCGCGCATCATCGCGCCCACCCAGCCGGCGACGGTGGCCAGACGGTCGTCGGGCAACTCGTCGAGGTAGCGGAGCAGCCGTTCGCGGGCATCCTGAGGGGTTCCGGTCACCGGCCGCCTCCAGGTTCTGCGGCGCGGCGGGCGGCGTCGACCGCCAGACGCACGGCTTCCTCGGCGGTCTCGGCGCGCATCACGCGGGCGTCGTCCTGGCCGTCGGCCGCGAAGCGCCACGTGCGCAGGCCGACGACGGGCTTGCCGAACGTGAGCGCGTGGGCGACCTCGGACAGCGTGCCGTAGGCGCCGCCGATGGCGATGACGGCGTCGGCGGTGAGGGCGACGATGGCGTTGCGGGCGAAGCCCATGCCGGTGACGATGGGGAACTCGACGTAAGGGTTCATGTCGGAGCGGTCGTCGCCGGGCAGGATGCCGATGGTGTGGCCGCCATCGGCGCGGGCGCCGCGGCAGACGGCCTCCATGACGCCCCACCGCCCGCCGCAGACGACGGTCGCGCCGTTGCGGGCGAGGAGCCGGCCGACGTCCTCGGCGATGGCGAGGAGGTCAGGCGGCGCGGAGTTGCCGCCGATGACAGAGATATGCATCGGGAATGGATTGTAGCGAGGGGGCGTGGGGAGGGGTAGGCGGCGGGGTTGATTGCCGCCAGCCGATGGCGGTGAAGGCTCGACGTTCTACGCTAGACTGCTACGGATGCGCCATGACGAAGACCGATCCGCATATTAGCTTCGTGGCCTACCACAACTACCTCCTTGCCGTCCGCTACCTGCTGGGGCGGAAGTACGATTCAGGCGACGCTCAACTTGCGGCGCTGAGCCAAACCATCGAGGAACGACCGGCGTTCCAGCGCATGCAGCAGCGACGTCACGCGAGACGCGAGCGCCTAGCGGGCCTCATGAGCATAGCCTGGCAGACCGAAGTCGCACTCAATCTTCCGTGCCTGCTGGACGGCGAGGACGGAGAATTCGCTGCACTGTCGACTCATTGGGGCACGATCCAACTCTACTATGCTGTGTACAGCGCAGCGTCCGCTTGGCTTGAGGCTATGCAGGGTGAAAGCGCTCCCAAGGATCACAGAGCTGTCCTCAACGTTCTCGCTGACTACGCCGCTACCAAGGCGCTATTCCCTCTCCCGTGGGGTGCGGCATGCCGCTGCTGCTCCCCTGTCGAGTACTGTGGCGAAGCGGAAGGCTACACGCCGAAATACATCAACCCGCTAAGTTCAGCCGGATACGAAACGGCGCTCGATCGGCTGTGCCTCGCTCTGAAGACCACGCGAGAACAAGAGTTGGAGCGGCGCGTGGCAGAGTGGAAGCGTGAGCGCCGCAGGAAGCGTATCTCTCGTCCTGAGCGGGAGAAGCGCGACAACTTCGCGCCTACAACGCTGTTCGACTTCTTGTGGCGACTGCGCGTCCGCGCGAACTACGTCGACGCTGAGCTATTCCTTGCGGGCGGCGAATTCGAGCAATCCGCCGTTAGCTTCTTAGATTGTCTATGCCGGATCGGATCAGCCACGCTCCTCCTATTCGAGAAGCTGCTGGCCAAGTCATACGGCAAGGTCCATATTGAGGCGCTCGCCGACCAATTCGTTGAGAGGTCGCGTTACGGCCGTATGACGGTGGGCAGGCGACGTCCCTACTGGTGATCACGCTGTCTCGTGATTGGAGCGCAGACGGGTGGGTGTCACAAGGACTTGCGAGAGCGCGCGGCCTCGCGCAGCTTCTCAAGCAGCCACATGCGGGCCAGCGTCGTCGGACCGACTCCCAGCTCGTCTGCCTCTCGCCGCAGCGCTTCCCACTTGTCCGAGGACAGGCGCACCGGGATGACCTTGTCGAGAGGCCGCTTGACCTTGATCTCGACGACCTCGTCTGTTTCGTCCCAGGCGTCACCCTCTTCGATCCGCTTGATCTCGCGTTGGATTCGGTTCATGGCGTGTTCCCGCTTCCCGCCTCCCGCCTCCAACTGCCAGTCTTCCGCTCCTCCAGCACCTCCGCGTACAGCTCCGCCGTCTGGACGGCGGTCTGACGCCAGGAGAAACGGTCGATGATGCGGCGGCGGCCGGCCGCGCCCATCGACAGGCGGCGCGGCTCGTCGGGCAGCAGCTCCTCGATGGCTGAGGCAACCGCCCCGGCGTCGCCAGGGCGTACGAGCAGCCCCGTTTCGCCGTCGGCGATGATCTCGGGGAACGCGCCCGCGGTGGTCGCGATCACCGGCGTGCCGCAGGCCATCGCCTCGGCCGCGGGCAGGCCGAAGCCCTCGTACAGCGACGGCGACACCACGACCTGCGCCTCGTTGTACGCGCGCACCAGGTCTTCGGCGCTCAGACGCCCGGTGAAGGTCACGCGGTCCTCCAGGCCGAGGTCGCGCGTCATGCGCGGGGCCATCTCGGCGTTGGGCCGGTCCACGAACGTCAGACGGCAATCGACGCCGCGCGCCTTCAGGATGGCCAGCGCCTCCAGCAGGTAGCGCGCGCCCTTGTTGCGGTCGTCGGAGTTGCCGACGTACAGCAGCGACGCCGGCCGCTTCGCCACCTCGAGCGGGCGGAAGGCGTCGACGTCGACGCCGTCGTGTATCACCTTCACGCGCTCGCGCGGCAGGCGAAAGGCCTCGCACACCGACGCCGCCGAAGGTCCGGAGCCGCTGATGATGCGATCCATGCGCCGGGCCACGATCTCCTGCATCCAGAAGGGATAGAAGACGATCTTGCGGATCTTCTGCTTCCACGTGGGGGCCTGCATCACCTGGTTCGCGCGGTCGATTTGCAGCGGGTGGTGGATGTTGGAGACGACGGGCATGCCCGACGCCTTGACGGCGAGCGTGCCGTAGCCAAGCGCCTGCACGTCGTGAAAGATGTCGAACCGGTGCTCGCGCTGGAGGCGGCGCCAGACGTCGAACGCGCGCCAGCTAAACGCCGACATCACGGAGAACATCCCCGCGCGCGAGGTCGCCAGCTCGTAGAAGTTCAGAGGCGAGAAGAAGCTCTCGGGCCGCCGTCCGTAGAACCACGCGCGCCCCGTCTCCAGCAGGCGGTAGACGCTGTACGACGGCACGCGATGCTCGACGACGCCGGGCGCGACGTCGGGCCACGGCGGCCCGACGATCAGATGCGCCTCGTGGCCCAGGTTGACCAGCTCCCGCGTGAGGTAGTGCGTGTAGACGCCCTGGCCTCCGGAGAACATGTTGCCCTGGTGTAGCTGCACGCAGACCTTCACGCCGGAAGGCTAGCAGATTGGAGGACGGAAGTTGGAGGCGGGAAGCGGGAGGGGATGGAGATTGGAGGTAGGACATAGGAGGTTGGAGGCGGGAAGCGAGAGGCGAGAAGGTAGATGTGGCGCGGACGGAGGGGGCAATGCCGGGTCATGCTGAGTCCTTCGAAGAAGGACGAAGCATCTGGCGAAACGGTTGGGCGGCCGTGAGGCTCGCCGGAGGTTAAAGGTAGGAGGTTGGAGGCGGGAAGCGGGAGAGAACGTAACCGAGACACAGAGGGCGCTCACCCCATCAGGGGTGAATGCCCTCTGCTCTCTTCCGCATGAGAACGGCGGCGCCAGCCAGAAGGAGAATGGTAGAAGCAGCCAGTGCCCCCGCTACAACCGGAGTTCTTGACCCACCGCCTTCGCCGGTCCCTGTGCCGGGTAACCCGCCAGGTACCCGCTCCGGGGCGCGCACCGAGATGTCGTCGACCTGCTCCACGAGCGACAGGATAGGCGTGAGAATGGCCGTATCACCGGGGAAGAGGGGGATGTTCAGGTACGTGAAGGAAGCGTAGCCCGGCGCACTGATGCGCACGCTAACGCGGTGGAACTTCTGGCCCGGCGGCGGCGGGTCGGTAGCCATCGCATGCGGCCCAATGTAGAAGGTTCCGGCCCACGGGCCGCGGATCACCGGCACGCGCATGACCTGAGACGACGTGGAGTCGATCACCTCGACCTCGACTTCCTCCCACATCATTTGCACGCCGATGTCGGCCAAGGTCACGTGAACCACGATTGCCCACTGGTCGGGCGTGGGCGTGGGCTGCGACTCCTCGCCGGACCCAAGCGCCTGCGGAGTGGCCATTGCCGGTGTGGCGGCTGCACCTCTTGCAGACCACATGCCTGCGGCCGAACCGGTGAGCCATCCAAGCGATACCCCCGCAGCGAAGGCTAGCGCCACAATAACGAACCATGACCAACGGGCGTCTCCTTGGAGGCGGCACTTTATTCGCCGGTTCTGTTCGGTAGTGCTCGAATCGGCAGATATCGCTCACCTGTCCCGTAGAACCACTGCGAAGCCGTCAGATACCAGTTGATTTCCTGGTTAGACGCCGTGAAAGTCACAGGACCTCAGTTTGTGCCGGTCGGAATGTAATTGTACGACGTATTATTCCGCGGTTCGGTCGCGTCTCTAGACTGCTGTAAATTCCGGCGGGCAGTCCCTGCGGTTTCCA
>JBBITS010000026.1:14543-16733 GCA_037440665.1 Chloroflexota bacterium | reverse complement strand
ATCGCATCGCTCACCTCCCAGGGTACACCGTGACGAGGCGTGCTACGTTATCTCCGGTTCGGACCACCCAGACTGACACAATCATCGCCGCCTTGCCCGACGGACCAGTCAACAGGCCGCTGATCGAGTACTTGCGCCCGTATCTTGTGGTGCCAGCGTCCTTGGCCTCAAGGCCAAGGATCTGCTGACGCAAGTCCCGCTCGAACTCCTGCCAGTTGTCTCCAGTGTAGCCTAGTTGCGCAAAGAACGAGGCTTTGAAGCGGCCGATTGGATGTTCATGAGACAGCAGGTAATTCCTGATCTTCTCAGGCGAAATGATGGCCTCAGGCGCATTTTGCAGACTCATGGGCTAAGGGTGGGCGTCGCAGTGCGTCCGTATGCACGAACGGCGACTTTCTGGCCGGCGTACTGCTTCCTGCACGCGTGACCACCTACCCCCCGACCTGCGACATCGAGCGGCTGGCGCGCTGGAAGCCCGGCTCGTTGACCTTGTGTTTCAGCTCCTTGCGCCAGATGGCGTTGCGGATGATCCTCTCCATCTCGGTGTCGCTGGCGCCCGCGCGCAGAGGCGTGCGCAGGTCGGTCTCCCAGCGCGAGAAGAGGCACGTCCGCAGGTGGCCGTCGGCCGTCATGCGGATGCGGTCGCATGCCGAGCAGAACGGCTCGCTCACGGGGTTGATGAAGCCGACCTCGCCTTTGCCGTCGGCGAACGCGAAGCGCTGCGCTGTCTGGATGCGGTCGTCAGCGATGGGGACGAGCGGGTATCGCGACTCGATGATGCTGCGGATCTCGCCGCCGGTGAGCACGTCTTCGCGGTCCCACTTGCCCTCGGCGTCGAGAGGCATGAACTCGATCCAGCGGACGACGTAGGGCTTGCGGCGCGCCAGTTCGGCGAAGGCCAGCACGTCTTCCTCACTGAAGCCCCTGACAGCGACGGCGTTGACTTTGATGGGCCGCAACTGCGGGTGACGCTCGCACTCCTCAAGGCCTTCGAGGACGCGGGGCAACGCGTCGCGCCGCGTGATGTGCGCGAACTTCTCGCGCACCGGCGTGTCGAGGCTGACGTTGATGCGCTGCAGGCCCGCCTCGACCAGTTCGCCGCAGACGTCCTTCAACGTGAAGCCGTTGGTCGTCAGGCTCAGGCTCTTCAGGCCCTCGACTGCGCTGAGCATGTGGATGAGCGCGGGCAGGTCAGCGCGCACCGTCGGCTCGCCACCGGTCAGACGGATCTCCTCGACGCCGAGGGCGACGAACAGGCGCGCCAGCCGCGACATCTCCTCGAAGGTCAGCAGCTCCTGACGGTAGAGCCAGGTCAGGCCTTCCTCGGGCATGCAGTAGCGGCAGCGGAAGTTGCAGCGGTCGGTGACGGAGATGCGCAGGTTCTTGATGGCGCGCCCATGTCCGTCGGCGAGCCTGCCCTCCGAAGGCGCGTCGGTGGCGTCGTGCCCGTTGCGGAACGCCAGAGGGACGAAATCGACATTGGGCCGTCGTTCACGTTCCATGGAGCATCGCTTTCAGCAGCTCTTTCGCCTGCGCCGCCGCGCGGCCGCGGTGGCTGATCCGGTTCTTCTCGTCCTCGGGCAGCTCCGCTGCCGTCAGCCCGCGGTCCGGCAGGACGAACACCGGGTCGTACCCGAACCCGCGCTCTCCCCGGGGCGCGTGGGCAATCCGGCCCTCCACGACGCCCTCCGAGTACTGAACCTCGCCGTCCGGCCGGGCGATGGCGATGACGCAGTGGAACCGCGCGCCGCGCCGCTCGTCCGGAACTCCCTCCAGCTCCTTCAGGAGGAGCCGCACCCGGTCCTCGTCCGAGAGGCCCGGCCTGCCGTACCTGGCGGAACGCACCCCCGGCCCGCCGCCCAGCGCGTCCACCTCGATGCCCGAGTCGTCGGCGAGGGTGACGAGGCCGGATGCCCTCGCCAGGGCCGTGGCCTTGATCCTAGCATTCTCCGCGTACGTCTGTCCGCTTTCTTCGACCTCAATTCGGACGCCGGCGTCGCGCGGAGCGACCAGTTCCCAGCCGCAGCTATCGAGAACCTGCTGGAACTCGCGGTACTTCCCTGGATTGTTGGTAGCAATGAGGAGCTTCGGCAAGGGATGAACGGCTCACGGAACTGCGGGCTCACCGGCCCGAACGGAGGGGCCGCTACAGCGCGAGTCTGGCGGGCTAGAGGCCGCTGGTCACCTCAC
>JBBITS010000026.1:13884-14503 GCA_037440665.1 Chloroflexota bacterium | reverse complement strand
AGCGGAGAGGGGGACCGAGGGGGTGAGGTCGAGTCTCGACTCACCCTCGGATTGCGCCGCGCGTGCGGCCCCCGATTGAATTTGCCTGCGCCGGCCTGGCGCCCTACTCCAGCGGCTGCCAGCGGGGCGCGATCTTGGCCGCCACCGCAGGCATCGTCGTGTACTCCATCTCCTCCAGTGGCAGGCGGTGTGGCTCCCACGGGCCATGGCGCCGCAGGTATTCGCCGATCTCCGACGCCTTGCGCCGGGCGTCGTCGTACGCCGGGTCGTCGAACATGTCCCGCGGCCCGACCAGCTTGCCATCGGCGACCTGGAAGCCGATGGCGGCGACGCGCGGCGGGCCGTCGAAGCGGGACGGCGTAGCCTGGGCGACGGAGACGGGCATCCAGGGGCCGTTGTGCGAGCCCCGCATCCACCCCTCGACGATGGCCGGGAAGGCGAAGGGCTCGAGCACTTCGCCGACGGCGGGGAAAGCGCCCTGGCAGCGGACGACGCACGTCGGGTCGTCCTTGCCGACGTAGCGGCCGGCGATGAGCGCCAGCTTGTCGGTGCTCGATACAGCGGCGATCTCGCCCGTGCTTCGCGAGTAGACGGCCTTCGCCGCAAACCGCGACGGCGT
>JBBITS010000026.1:3671-13867 GCA_037440665.1 Chloroflexota bacterium | reverse complement strand
ACCAGCATGTCGTACATGTCCTCGGGCGCATGGAAGACGATCTTCTTGTGGTTGACGATGTCGTGCACTTCGAAGTCGAAGCCGGGGTGCAGAGGCTCGGCGATGACGAGGCCAGCCGTGGTGAACGGGTCGGCGAACATCTTGAACAGCGGCAGGTTAAAGGAGCCGGCCGACGTCTTGTCGCCCATGAAGACGATGATGGGCTCTGACGGGCGCTCCTCAATGACCATCTCGGCCGAACCCGGGCCCATGCCGCGGACGTTGCCGGAGAAGGCGTCGGAGAGGAGGTCCTGGCCGGCGCCGTACAAGTGGAGCTTCTTGGCGACCTCGGTGCCGGCGAGGAACGCGTCCCACGCCGTGCGGTGCACCTGCTCGTCCAACTCGCCACGGGTGTGCGTCATGATAAGGAAGACGTCGTCGCCGCAGTGGTTAACGTTGTAGTCGATGAGGACGCCCTTCTGTTTGGATTTCTCCAGCGTCTCTTTCGCCGCGTTCTCGACGTCGGGGTGCATCGCTGAGTGCCCGACGTAGCCTCCCACGTCGGCCTTGATGACGCTGATCGTTAGGGACATTGGACGTGCTCTCCTTACCGTAGGCCGTCTGCGACGGCAGGACGTTCCGGCGAACGTGCACTCGTGTCCGGCGAGCGGTGAGCCGGCGGCGGGAACCAGGTTGCCGCCAGACTCACCTGGCCGGGGGCGTTTCGAAGCGGACGGATCGTACGGCGGTGGCGAGTAGGGGTCAAGACAACTCCCGGGGGTATGATGTCTGGCGCCATGACCTACGACGAGGCGCTGCGCTATCTCCTGTCCTTCGCCGACTTCGAGCGCACGGGCCGCTTCAGCGAGCGGGCCGACGTCGAGCCGGTGCGGCGTCTCCTGCGCGAACTCGGCGACCCCCAGCGGGGCCGCATGAGCGTACACGTTGCCGGGTCCAAGGGGAAGGGCAGCGTGGCCGCCATGATCGCCACCATCCTGACCGCCTCCGGCTTGCGGACTGGGCTGACCACCAGCCCCCACCTGCACCGGTTCACCGAGCGCGTGACGGTCGATGGCGCGCCCATCGACGCTGAGGCTTTCGCCGCCGCCGTCGCCCAACTGCGGCCTGCCGTCGAGAGCGTCCGCGGCGCGATGCCGGAGCGCGAGTTGGTCACGTTCGACCTCATCACGGCCGCCGCGTTCATCACCTTCCGCGACGCCGCCTGCCAGGCGCAGGTGGTGGAGGTGGGCCTGGGCGGACGTCTCGATGCCACGAACGTGTTCGACACGCCGGACGTGTGCGTCATCACGCCCATCAGCCTGGAACACACGGCGATCCTTGGCGATACGGTCGCCGCCATAGCAGCGGAGAAGGCGGCGATCATCAAACCGGGCGCCGTCGCTGTCATGGGCCTCCAGCGCGAGGCCGCGGCGGAGGTCATACGCGCGCGGGCGAAGGCGGTTGGGGCGGAACTGCTGGAGGTGGCTCAGACCTGTGCGGTCCAGCCGCGAGCGAGAGGTCTCGACGGTCAGGAGTTCGCCCTGCGTACGCCTGGCGGCACGCACCGTCTGCACATCCCTCTCATCGGGCGGCACCAGCTCGAGAACGCGGCGACGGCGGTGCTGGTGGCCGAGGCGCTGGCCACGCGCGGAGCGCCCGTTACCCCCGAAGCCATCCGCGAGGGCCTGGCCTCGGTGCGCTGGCCGGGGCGGCTGGAGATCCTGAAGCGGCGGCCTCTGCTCATCGTCGACGGCGCCCACAACGCCGACTCGGCGCGCCGGGTGGCCGAGGCCCTGCGCGACGACCTCGGCCTGGAGCAGGCGGTGTTCGTGGTCGGCGCGCTGGCGGGCAAGGACGTGGCGGGCATGGCGCGCGAGGTCGAGGAGCTGGCCGCCGGGGTCGTTGCCCCCGCCTGGGAGAACCCGCGTGCTGCCTCGGCGGCCGAGGTAACTGTGGTCTTTGCCGAGGCTGGTCTTGAGGCCGAGGCGGCCGCGTCGGTGGACGACGCGCTGGGGCGGGCGCGGCAGCTCGGGGGCGAATCGGGGGCGGTCGTCGCGTTCGGCTCCATCGCGTTCGCGGCGGCGGTCCGGGAATGCGTCCTCGGCCTGGAATCAGATATGATGCGCCTGCAGCCGCGGGCTGCCGGCCCACCATGACCAACAACCACCACCGTCGCGTCGTCATCACCGGCATGGGCGCCATCACGCCCATGGGACTGACCGTCCGCGACTTCTGGGACTCGTGCCTGAACGGCCGTTCGGGCATCAGCCTGCTGACGCGGGTGGACACCACCGCTTACCCGGTGAAGATCGGCGGCGAGATCCACGACTTCGATCCCGGCCTGTACCTGGACCACAAAGAGGCGCGCCGCATGTCGCGCTTCTCGCAACTCGCCGTGGCCGCGATGCGCGAGGCCGTGGCCGAAGCGGGGCTCGACATGGCGAACGAGGATCCCGCGCGCGTCGGCGTGCTGCTGGGCAACGGCAACGGCGGTTACCCGGATACCGACCAGGCGGTACGCACCATCGTCGAGAGGGGCGGGAATCGCATCGATCCGTTCTACATGGTGAAAATGCTGCCCAACATGGCGGCGGCGCAGATCGCCATGCAGCTTCAGGCCAAGGGTTACAACAGCACCGTAACCACCGCCTGCGCCGCCTCGACCCAGGCGATGGGTGAGGCGCTGGAGGTCATACGCAGGGGCAAGGCCGACGTGATGATCGCCGGGGGGACGGAGTCGGGCATCTGCGAGCTGGGGCTGGCGGCCTTCTCCATCATGAAAGCGCTCTCCACGCGGAGCGACGATCCGGCGAAGGCCAGCCGCCCGTTCGACAAGGACCGCGACGGCTTCGTGTCAGGCGAGGGCGCCGCCATTCTGGTCATCGAGGAGCTGGAGCACGCCCGCCGGCGCGGCGCGCCCATCTTGGCCGAGTTCACCGGTTACGCCGCGACCTCGGACGCGCACCACGTGGTCGCTCCCTGCGCTGACGGCGAGGGCGCCGCGCGCTGCATGACGCTGGCGCTAGAGGATGCGGGCGTCGCGCCGGAGGATGTCGATTACATCAACGCCCACGGCACGTCCACGCCGCTCAACGACCTCTCGGAGACCATCGCTATCAAGCGGGCCTTCGGCGAGGAGGCTTACCGTGTGCCCATCAGCTCGACGAAGTCGATGCTGGGGCATACGTTGGGCGCGTCGGGTGCCATCGAATCCGTCGCCTGTGTGAAGACCATCCAGACGGGCCAGATCCACCCGACTATCAACCAGGAGACGCCCGACCCGGAGTGCGACCTCGACTACGTGCCTAACGCTCCGCGCAAGGCCGGCGTGCGGGTGGTGCTGAAGAACAGCTTCGGGTTCGGCGGGCAGAACGCCTGCCTGGTGTTCAAGCGGTTCGAGGACTGAGGCGTTGCGCGTCCTCGTGACCGGCGGCGCGGGGTTCATCGGCTCCCACGTCAGCGCCGTACTTCTGCAGCAGGGACATGACGTCACCATCGTCGATAACCTTAGCCGGGGCTTTCGCGAGCTCGCGCCCGAAGGAGCGCGCTTCGTCGAGGGCGACCTGGCGAGCCCCGATCTGGAATCGTGGCTGCGCGGCCACGACGCCGTGATCCATATGGCGGGCTTTATAGAGGTCGGGCGCTCGGTTAGAGAGCCGGTCGTCTTCGCCGAGAACAACGTCGTCAATTCCGTCCGGCTCTTGGAGGCGATGCGCCGCGTGGGCGTCGGCAAGATGGTATTTTCGTCCAGCGCCTGCGTGTACGGCGTGCCGTCGCGGCTGCCCATCCGCGAGGACGACCCGCTGGGCGTGCAGTCCAACCCCTACGGCGCGACGAAGATGGCCGTCGAGACGTTCGTCGCAACGTACCACCAGCTCTACGGCATGGACGCCATGATCCTCCGCTACTTCAACCCGTACGGGCCGGGCGAGCTTCACGAGCCGGAGACGCACGCCATCCCGAACTTCATCCGCGCGGTGCTGGACGGCAGACAGGTGCCTCTCTACTGGAAGGGCGAGCAGGTGCGCGACTTCATCTACGTCGAGGACCTGGCGCGGGCGCACGTGGACGTTCTCCAGCTTCGCGGGCTCGACTACTTCAACGTCGGCACGGAGACGGGGTCCAAAATCCGTGACGTCGTGGACCTGATCTTCGAGCTGGCCGGCGCGGAGGTCCCCATCGAGGACCTGGGCGAGCGCCCGGGCGACGTGCCTGCGAACTACGCGTCGTCGGAGAAGCTGATGCGGACGACGGGTTGGCGTCCGCAGGTGGACCTGCGCGAGGGGTTGCGGCGGACCATCGAGTACTACCGTGGGCGGCCGTGACGGCCTTCGCTCGGTGAACGCGAAAAGACGGCCCGGACGGGCCGTCCCTTCGTCGTCTTCCAGTTGCGTGCGCTGATCAGGCGGACGCCGAGGCGGGCTCGGTGTAGAGCGCCTGCTCGGGAACCATGCCGTCGAGGATACGCTCGAGCGCCATGGTGTGCGCGCACTGGCCCCATCCGTGGAAGAAGTCACAGGTGCAGCGCCACGCGTCGCCGTCGAGTTCGACCCGGTGAGTGTCGTTCTCGCCAGCGAAGTCGACGGAGAGGCTGCGGAACTTGATGCGGTGCCGTTCCATCGCGTAGCGCCTGGCCTTCTCGATCTTCCCGATGAGGCTTGAGTTCATCACGCGGCTCCTTTCATGAACGCGCGCAAAAACAACAAGGGCATCCGCAGTTAACGGATGCCCTTCGCGGCCTCTGTGGTCACCGAACGGGCTGGTACCGGCATTCCTGTCTCCCGCTCTGGTTGCTTCATCTTAAGACTCGGCCCGGAGGCGGTCAAGATGAAGTGCGAGCAGGTTTGCGAAGGTGTGGCTTCGCCGCGAATCAGGAAGAGGGAAAGCTGGCCAGCCGTTCGTAGATCGAGCCGCCCGGAGAAAGGGTGCTCTTCATCAGGCTCACGCTGCTGACTTCGAAGGACGGTAGTTCGGGCGGCGTGTAGCCCTGAAGCGCGTCGTGAATGGCCGCGCGCTCCTGCGGCCCGAGGCCGTCGGGCAGGCGTGCCAGCGTCAGGTGCGCCCGGAAGGGGCGACGCTCGGTAGAGAAGCCCAGCAGCGCCAGCGCGCGATCGACGCCAGCCGCCAACTCCGTCAGCCGCTCGATGTCACCTGTGAGGCCGATCCAGAGGACGCGCAGGTTGTTGCGCCCGCCGAAGTTGCCCACGCCGTCCAGTTGAAGCCGCAGCCGGAACGGCTGTGCGACAGCCCCTGCCAGCGCCGCCTTGATGGCACCGAGCTTCGAAGCCGGAGTCTCGCCCAGGAACTTCAGCGTCAGATGGATGCCCTCGGGCCGCACCCAGCGTAGGCGGTCGCGGATGCGGCCGCGCAGGTCGTTCTGCACGCGCGCCAGGGCGCGTCGCGCCTCCTCGGGCAGCTCGATGGCGACGAACAGGCGCAGCTCTTCAGGCGCGGGCATGGTTCAGCCTCAGGAGCCTGCGGGCGTTCTCTCCGAGGACGAGGCGCAGCTCCTGCTCGGTCAGGCCGGCGCCCCGCGCTTCGTCGAGGGCGGGCATCTGGTCTACCAGCGGGAAGTCGCTCCCGAACAGCACGTGGTCCGCGCCCACGATGCCCGTGGCGTAGCGGTAGATGGCGGGGTCGTACAGGAAGCGCGTGGCGGCCGTGTCGAAGTAGACGGTCTCGAAAGCCTCCTTCACCTCTGGCATCAGGGCGTAGAAGGGCAGGCCGCCACCCCAGTGCGCGGCGACCACCGTGACGCCGGGGGCGTTGAGGACGAAGCGGTAGAGCTGCTCGATGGGCAGGCCGCGCTTCCCGGCGTAGGGGTGGCCTACGGGCTCGCTGGTGTGGAACAGGAGCGCCAGGTCGTAAGCGCTGGCCGCCCACGCCAGCAGGTCAGCCTCGTCCGAGTCGCCGAGGTCGAAGCCCTGGCTCGCCGGGCGCAACTCGCCGATGCCGCGGGCGCCGCGCTCGGCGAGGCGCCGTAAGTCGTTACGAGCGTTGTCATCCGAAGGGTTCACCGTCACGAACGGGATCAAGCGCCCACCGCTGTCGCGCGCGGCGTCGAGGATGTAGTCGTTGCAGCGGGCGCAAAGATCGGGGTCTTGCCAGGCGAATCCCACGATCACGCTAACGTCCACGCCCGCTTCGTCCATGCTGGCCAGCGCGTCTTCGGCCGTGGCGATCTGCGCTTTGTCGCTGGTGTATAGCTCGCGGAACGTGGGGTTGGCGGCCAGGTACGTCGCGCGGCCGTCGCGCACGAAGGGCGGGAAGACATGGACGTGGGCATCGACGATCACACGTCGATGGTAGCAGGGGCGCGCGAGGGCGGTCTACGGAACCGAACGGGCGATGCGCAGCAGAACGTCTTCGTCGAGGCTGGCCTTCGAGAGCGCCTGAAGCTGGTAGTAACGTCCGCCGGCGCTCCAGCGCAGGTCGAGCAGCGGCGCGTCCGAGCCCGATACGCCGATGTCGAGCCGTGCCTCGACGCCGTTGACGTCGGCTTTCCGGCTTTGCGCGCCGATGTTGATGGCCTGATAGCCAGGGTCGTGGTCGGCCTGGAAGAAGACGATGTCGGGCATGGAGGGCGCGCGATAGGTAAGGGTGAGCCCGTGGGAGAGTCCGCCCTGGTCCGGTGCTTCGGGGACCGTCGTGTCGAGCTTGTAGGTTGTGGGCATCCAGCAGGGCACGACGGGCGCGAACGCGAGCTTGCCCGCGACCGCCTGCACGTTGGCGGGGGGCGGGCAGTCGCGATCCGCGCCTTCGCCACAGGCGACGGCCGCGGCCGCGATGGCGAGCAGAGGCGACGCAATCCAGCGCACGGATCTATTGTCCACCTGCCTGGCAAGACCCGCTACACGCCGGCGTAGGAATGGAGCCCGGAGACGACGAGGTTGACGGCGAAGAAGGAGAAAAGGACGGCGGCGTAGCCGGCGATGAGGACGAACGCGGCGCGCGTTCCCTTCCAGCCGCGAAGGCCGCGCGCGTGCAGGTAGCCCGCGTAGATGAGCCACGTGACCAGCGCCGATGTCTCCTTGGGGTCCCAGCCCCAGTAGCGCCCCCACGCTGAGTTGCCCCACCACGCGCCCAGCGCGATGCCCAACGCCAGCAGCGGGAATCCGGTCAGCACCGACCTGTAGGCGATGTCATCTAGCAGATCGCCCGCGGGCAGACGCGTGAAGCGCCGCGACGGACCCTGGAGCAGGCTCATCACGGCCGCGCCGAATGACACTGTCAGGGCGGCATAGGCCAGCATCATCGTCCCGACGTGGAGGAACAGGATGCGCTCGGACTGGAGCGCGGGGATGAGCGGCTGCACCTCGGATGGGAAGAAGACCAGCGATATGCCCTGGAGCGCGGCGGCGACGGGCATGACGAAGGCGCCAACGGTTCGCTGCCCGTAACCACGCTCGAAGATGGCCCAGCAAAGCGTAACGCCCCAGGCGAAGGCCACGGTGTACTCCCACATGTTGGAGAACGGAGGATGGGCGGCCACCTCCCAGCGGAACGCCAGCGACGCCGTCAGCGCGCCCAGGGCGAGCCAGGTCGCCGTCGATGCCGAAGGCGGAAGCCACGTTGGGACGGACGAAGGCGACGCGATGACGACGTTGCCCGCGCTCGTCGCCGCTGCCTGGTAGCTGACCCGCGGCCAGAGGGGGATCGCGGCGTACAGGGCGCTCGCCGCTACCGTGAGGGCGAAGCCGGCGATGAAGAGCTGGTAAGAAAGCGTCTCCACGCTGCGTCCTTCTAGCGTTCACCCGTCTGGCGCGCGGCCGGCGTGTCGCGTTGCGTCTGGCCGGGAGCGCGGCGCCGGTTATCGACGCGCCGGAAGGCCTCAGCAAAGCGGAAGCCCGTGCGCTCCTTCACCTGGTCGGCGCGCGCCTCCCAGAGCTTCTTCATGTCCTCGCGCGTACGGCCGTCCATCTGACTCGCGTGCGCCAGCAGCGCATCAAGCTTCTGGTCGGCGTAGGGCTCGATGTCCACGTGATGGTCGGGCGCGTCGGAGCCGAAGAGCCATAGCTCGTCGATGCGGTGCGGCGGCAGGCCGTCCTCGCGGTGTTCGGGATGGTACAGGTGATCGTGCGCCGCCGGGAAGACGGCGTCGCGGGCGACGCGGCCCACGACGCGGTGGTCGCGGTGGTTGAACCCCGGGCGGAAGCCGTCCCACGTCAGCACGAGGTTGGGGCGGTGCTCGCGGATGGCGCGCACGAACTGGCCGCGCAGCTCCAGCGTCTCTTCCAGGCCACCGTCCGGGTGGCCAAGGAAGACTACGCGGCGGACGCCGAGGATGGCGGCGGCGCGGCGCTGCTCAGCCTCGCGGATGGCGGCCAGCTCCTGCATAGTCATGGCGTGGTCGCGGGTTCCCTTGTCGCCGCTGGTGGCCAGCAGGTACGTCACCTCGCACCCCTGGCTGGCGAGCATGGCGACCGTACCGGCGCAGAGGAACTCGGCGTCGTCGGGGTGCGCCGCGATGACGAGGGCGCGTTCGGGCCGGAATTCGTCCGTCATGGCTGCGGGATCAGTCTACGGCGTGGCGAGCGCGGGCGGAACTCATGCCTCGACAAGATAGGCGGGCGGCCGCTCCAGCAGCTCGCGGTAGAGGGCGTCGATGGCGCCGGAGACGTTGGCCCAGCGGAAGCGCTCGACGGCCTGGCGGGCGGCGCCTCCGAGCGACTGGCGCAGCTCGTCGTTGCGGAGCAGAAGGTTCAGGCGCTCGGCGAAGGGCTCGGGGCAGCGCCACGGCACCAGATAGCCGGTCTCGCCGTCGCGGACAGTGGTGATCAGGCCGCCCACGCGTGAGGCGACCACGGGCGTTCCGCAGGCCATGGCCTCCACGGCCACGAGCCCGAAGCTCTCGTAGAACGAGGGGACGACGCAGACGTCGGCGGCGCTGTAGTACAGCGGCAGGCGCTCGTGATCGACGGCGCCGGCGAACGTCACGTGATGGTCCACGCCCAGGCTCGAGGCCAGCGTCTTCAGTTCGGTCACGCGCGTCTCGGCGCGGGCGTCGCCGCCAACGATGACAGCGTGGAAGAAGTCGGCCTCCTCGTGGAGCTGCGCCGCCGCGCTGATCAGGATGTCGATGCCCTTCAGAGGCTCGATGCGGCCGACGAAGAGGATGATGCGCTCGTCGTCCTTCAGTCCGAGTTGGCGCCGGGCCTCGTCGCGATCCATCGGGTAGAACAGATCGAGATCGACGCCGCAGGGGACGACGCTGATGATGGCGGGGTTCGCGCCGTAGTGCTCTGCCAACAGGTCCTGCTCGTGCCGGGTGCAGACGACGATGCGATCGGCGCTGCGGGCGATGCGGCGCTCGCCGTCGATGCGCTCGGCCGGTTCGCGCTCGGTCACGCGGGCGCGGTTCTTGGCCTCGCCCAGCGTGTGGAACATAGCGACGTGGGGAACGCCCCAGTCGCGCTTCAGCTTCTCGCCTGCCAGCCCGGAGAGCCAGTAGTGGCTGTGGACGACGTCGTAGCGCACGCCCTCGGCGGCCGCGAAGTCGCGCACGCCCGCGGCGAAAGCGTCCACGAGGTGCGGCAGCGCCTCCTTGTCCAGCTCCTCGGCCGGGCCGGCGTCTATGTGGATGACGCGGGCGCCCTCGCACAGCCAGGCGATGGCCGGCGCGTCCGGGCTCTCGCGCCGCGTGAAGACGTCGACGAGGTAGCCGCGCGCCGCCATCTGCTGGCTCAGCTCGCGGACGTACACGTTCATGCCGCCGGAGACGGCGCCGCCCAGCGGCGCCAGAGGCGACGTGTGCATGCTGAGGGCGGCGATGCGGATCGGCTCCAACGTCATGTCCTGTTCAGGATACACTGCTCGATGACCTGGTCGCGCCCGCCGAGGTCGTACTTGTAGCTCTCGTCGCCGCGCAGGAAATCGACCTTCTCGAATCCGCTGGCTATGCCGTCCTTGATGACCATCGCCTTCGAGACGAGGCCGACCGAGTAGGCGGCATACGCTGGGTCGTAGCCGCTGTTGTACATGCAGAGCCGGTTGTTCTGCGCGAAGCAGAGGACCGCTGCCACGGGTCGCGCGTCGAGATCCAGAACGTACAGGCGGATGAGGCCCGACGGCCCCATCTCGATGGCCACGCGCTCGAAGAACGCCTCCATGCGCGGGCGCTGCAGGAACTCGGCTTTGTCCTGACGGCTCTGCGCCATGAGGTCGCGCAGCGTGCTGGCGGCGCTTGCGAGGCCAGGCCCTTCGGTGCAGACGCGGAG
>JBBITS010000026.1:0-3636 GCA_037440665.1 Chloroflexota bacterium | reverse complement strand
AGCGACGGATTTTGCGGCGCAGCTCGTGCCGGTCCTTCTTCGAAAGGCCGCTCAGGTACTCCTCCCACGTTGCCGGCAGGTCGACGGCCGGGGCCACGGCCTCGCGTTCGCGCGTGAACGAGAAGCCCGCGCGCGCGGCGGTGCCCTCGATGACGCGGAGCGTGGGCGAATCCTCGTGCAGCCCCCAGAACTCGGCCGTTTCGCAGGGCAGCGACGCCAGCGAGGCCATGATCGTCGCCATGAACTGCTCCTCGAAGCCGGGCGTGCAGACCACATCCATGTAGTCGCATACCGACGGGTCGCCACTGAGCGCCACGCGGCCACCGTCGCGCAGGAGCGGCGCCACGCCGATGAGGCGCTCGCCGTCGCGAACCGACCACAGCAGCAGCTCGCGGTCGCCCTGAAACTCGGCGAGCCACGCGCGCTGGAACGCCGGGTGCGCGAACGGGTTGGGGCGGCTGCACAGTGACAGCAGGCCCTCCCACTCGGCCTCGAGGCGGTCCAGGCTTTCGGCGACCAGTTGCAGGCTCATTCAGGCGCTCCCACGTACCAACGAAAGGAACTCACTGCGTGTGACAGCGCTGCGACGGAACTGGCCCCGCATGGCCGAGGTGACGACCGTGCTTCCGGGCTTCTTGACGCCGCGCATGGTCATGCAGAGGTGCTCGGCCTCGATGACGACGGCGACGCCGTCAGGCTGCAGACACTCCATGATGCAGTCGGCGATCTGCCCGGTGAGCCGCTCCTGCAATTGGGGACGGCGGGCGAAGGCTTCGATGACGCGGGCGATCTTGCTGATGCCGACGACCCGCCCGTCGGGGATGTACCCTACGTGCGCCTTGCCGTGGAACGGCATGAAGTGATGCTCGCACGTCGAGAAGAAGGGGACGTCCTTGAGGATCACCATCTCCTTGTGACCCTCCTCGAACCCGGTCGAAAGCTCGGCGCGCGGGTCGGCTCGAAGCCCCGAGAAAATCTCGCCGTATAGGGCTGCGACCCGGCGCGGTGTGCCGGCCAGCCCCTCGCGCGCTGGGTCCTCGCCGATGGCCTCGATGACGGCGGCGATAGCCTCGCGCAGGCGGGCTTCGTCGAAGGGCGCGATGGCGCCGGCGACGCCGTCTCGTTGCTGTGTCGTCATGCGGCTCCCTGGGTCCAGCGCGCCCGGCGGACGGGCGCGAAGCAGAAGAACAGCCGATCAGATCGTACCGGCGGGGTCTTCGGGGCGTCAACGACGCGCGCTGGAGATTGTACAGCACAAGTAGGCCGGACCGCCCGCTCTGGCTCTTGTATCGCCCTGCCTGAGGGAGTAGCATCGGCCCACCTCAACGAAGGAGGGCGTGGCGATGACCACCGACGTCAGTTACGAGCAGATACTGTTCGAGAAGCGGGGCCGCGTCGGCCTCATCACCCTGAACCGTCCCGAGCGACTCAACGCCTGGACCTGGGACATGGCCGCGGAGATCTACGACGCCGTGACGCGATGCAACGAGGACCCCGGCGTGGGTGCCATCGTCATGACGGGTGCCGGGCGCGGCTTCTGCTCGGGGGCCGACATCCAGGGCTTCGCCCGCGGCATCGAGGAGCGGGAGAAGGCCACGACCGAGGAGGGACGCCGCTACAGGGGCGACCCGCGAAACCGCGAGCCGCTGACGTCGTTTTTCCGCCGGTCCAAACCCCTTATCGCGGCTATCAACGGGCCGGCCATCGGCGTCGGCCTGACCATGACGCTGAACATGGACATCCGCATCGCGTCGGATCAGGCGCGGTTCTCCATGCGGTTCGTCCGGCTGGGGCTGACGCCCGAGGCAGGCAGCACGCTCTACCTGCCGCAGATCGTCGGCATCGCCAACGCGCTGGAACTGTCGCTCACGGGCCGCATCATTGGACCGGAGGACGCGCTGCGGATGGGGCTAGTGAACAAGGTAGTGCCCCAGGACGACCTGATGACCGAGGCCTTCGCGCTGGCCGGGGAGATCGCCGACAACCCGACGGAGTCCGTCCAGCGCGCGAAGGAGATGATGCACTGGCACATGGTGGAGCAGGACGTCGACAAGTTCATCCGCTACGAGGGCAAGACGTTCGCGGAGATGACGGTTGGCCCGGCGCACAAGGAGGCCATCCGGGCGTTTACCGAGAAGCGCGCGCCCAACTTCCACGGGTAAGCGTGGCCGCGCTTGCCTGACTTGCGGCGGACAAGGATGGAACAGACGCCGGCCTGCCGATCGCGGTGTCATTCTGAGGACCCGCCGCAGGCGGGGACGAAGAATCTGGCGGACAAGTCAGGCCGTCTGTGGGTTTCGCCAGACTCTTCGTCCTTCCCTTCGAAGGATTCAGAGTGACAATCCGGCTGGAGACCCGCCGGCCGCGTTGACGGCCCTCCTGGGGCAGGCGTAGACTGAATCGACAACGGGTTAACAACCGAACACGACGCGGGAGCTGGGAGGTCCGCAACAGGCGGGCAGGCCTGGCTGAGAGGCCCCGACCGTTCGGGGCGACCGCTGAACCTGATCCGGGTAATGCCGGCGTAGGGATGGCGCTTCATGGTTCGCTTTCCGCGGACCGGAGGCCCTCAACACATCGCGCCGCGCGGCAGGACCGGGCGGCGTGTTCGTGTTTCTGGGGTACTTGTCTATGAGCGGCCAGACAGCAGGCGTGGCAAGGGCGCTGACCATCGCCGGGTCCGATTCGGGTGGCGGCGCCGGCATTCAGGCCGACCTGAAGACGTTCGCGGCGCTGGGAGTCTACGGCGCGTCGGCCATCACTGCGCTGACGGCGCAGAACACGACGGGCGTGACCGGCGTGCACGAGGTTCCGGCCGAGTTCGTGGCCGCGCAGATCGACGCCGTGATGTCGGACATCGGCGCGGGCGCGTGGAAGGCGGGCATGCTGGCCAACGCTGATATCGTCGCGACGGTCGCCGCGAAGGCGCGCCAGTGGCGCGTTCCGAACCTCGTGGTAGACCCCGTGATGATAGCCAAAGGCGGCGCGCGCCTTCTACGCGAGGACGCGGTTGAGGCCTACCGCGAGCTTCTGATCCCCGCCGCGCTCGTCGTCACGCCGAACCTGCCCGAGGCGGCGGCGCTCACCGGACGCGACATCGACGATTGGGACGCCGCCCGCCGCGCGGCGGAGGAGATCGTCGCGCTGGGCGCGCGGGCGGTCGTCATCAAGGGCGGGCACCGGGAGGACGGCCCGGCGACGGACCTGTATTACGACGGCCAGACGTTCCACGAGTTCACCGCCGGGCGCGTCGATACTACGAACACGCACGGCACCGGCTGCACGTTCGCGTCGGCCATCGCGGCGGCGCTGGCGCGGGGCGAGGAGCTGCGCAAGGCGGTCGCGATGGCGAAGTCGTACGTCACCAAGGCGCTTCAGGCCGCGTACCCCGTCGGGAGCGGCCACGGGCCGGTGCACCACTTCTACCGCTACTGGCAGCCTCAGATCATGGATTCGGGCGAGACGCCCGGGGAGTCGTCGCTCGCTCAGGCGAGCCTTCGACAGGGAGGTAAGGCATGAACCGCGTTCCCGTCTCGGACAAGGGTCCGAACACGCAGATGAGCCACGCGCGTCGCGGCGTTGTGACGCCGGAGATGGCGTTCGTCGCCGAGCGCGAGCGCCTGAGCCCCGAACTCG
>JBBITS010000025.1:16639-16861 GCA_037440665.1 Chloroflexota bacterium | reverse complement strand
ACGAGCAGCTTCTCGCCGACGGTAACCCGGCTCAGCGGGTCTGCGCCCAGCGAGTGCATCTCGCTCACCGGCGCGATGCCTTCTGACTTCGATCCGATGTCGACGACGATCCCGTCCCGGTTGATCGTCATCACTGTGCCCTCAACGACGTCGCCGCGCTGAAGGTCCCTGTAACTCAGCTCCTCGTCGAGGAGCCTGTCCATGCTGAAGGCGTCGTCGCCA
>JBBITS010000025.1:0-16621 GCA_037440665.1 Chloroflexota bacterium | reverse complement strand
ACTCTCGCTTGCCGACGCACGCCACTGGCTGCTGGTCAACCGCTGAACCCTCCTACGTATCGTTGCGCCGGACGGTTCACCTGCCAACGGATCGAACCATCCGGCGTCGGGTGCATTCTAGCACAGGGGGAATATCCGCGCCGCCAAACGGAAGGCCTGCCAGGCGCCCGGGACGGCCCTTGCGACGCCGCCAACGCGGCGGTAGATTTGTTAGGTTAGCACGAATAATTCGGGAGAGCGAAAACGTGTTGTCCGACGCCGACCTGTCACGCATCGTCCGTCTGTACGCCCACGCCGTGGCCATCGCCGATTCTATACGGTTCCGGATGTGGCACGAGCGTGAGCTGACGACGGTCCAACTTCGGGCCCTCATCCTGATCCGCGGAGAGCCCGGTCTGACGGCGAGCGAGCTGGCCTCGCGCGCGGGGGTCACGCCGCCGACCATCAGTGGGCTGATGGATCGCCTGGTCCGGCAGAATCTGGTGCGCCGGGCCGAGGACGCCACAGACCGGCGGGTCGTCCGGCACTACCTGACGGACGAAGGGCACGCGGTCGTCGGCGAGTTGGTCAGCGAAGGCATGGAGGCCCTGCGGCGTGTCCTGAACCGCCTGTCGGCCAGCGAGCGCAACGCTGTTGAGCGCGGGCTCGTGTTGCTGGTGGAGGCGGCGGACGAGGAACTGGAAGGGGCCCATGAGCGAGCTGCCGCCGCCAGCCGGTAGCGCCGGACCGCAGTTCGGCGACGTCAGCGACCGCGCCAAGCTCATGATCCTGGGCGCGGCGATGCTGACCCTGTTCCTTGCCGCCATCGACCAGACGGTAGTGGGCACGGCTATGCCTCGCGTGATCGCCGAACTCCACGGGTTGAACCTGTACTCCTGGGTCTTCACCGCGTACATGCTCACTTCGACAATCTCCGTGCCGATCGCGGGCAAGCTGTCGGACCTGTACGGACGCAAGACCTTCTTCATCGCGGGCGTGATGGTTTTCCTCACCGGTTCGGCGCTGGCGGGCGCCTCGCAGACCATGATGCAGCTCATCGCCTTCCGGGGGCTTCAGGGCATCGGCGGCGGGTTTCTGTTCGCCAACACCTTCGCCGTGGTCGGCGACCTGTTCCCTCCGGGCGAACGAGCGAAGTACGCGGGAGTGATGAGCGGCGTGATGGGGCTGGCCAGCGTCATCGGCCCGCTCATCGGCGGCGGGCTGACCGACAGCTTCAACTGGCGGTGGGTGTTCTACGTCAACCTGCCTCTGGGGGCCGTGGCCATCCCCGTCCTGTTCCTGGTGCTGCCTTCGTTCGGCGGCGTACGAGGCAGGCGCCAGATCGACTACTACGGCGTCGGAGCTCTGATTGGGACCTTGACCCCGCTGCTCCTCGGGCTGACGTGGGGAGGCGACGAGTACGCGTGGCTGTCGCCCGAGATCCTCACGCTGTTCGCCTTCTCGGCGGGGTTTCTGGGGGTATTCATCGCGTGCGAGATGCGCGCGGCCGAACCCATCATCCCGCTGGACCTCTTCCGCAACAACGTCTTCACGGTGTCCGTGGCCATCACGTTCGTCACCGGCGTGGGGCTGTTCGCCAACAGCATGCTCATACCTCTGTACATGCAGGGCGTCCACGGGGCCTCGGCCACGAGGTCGGGCCTTCTGCTGACGCCGATGACCCTTGGCCTCGTGCTGGGCAGCACACTGTCGGGGCAGTTCGTGTCGCGCTTCGGGAAGTACCGCTATGCGGCCATGACGGGGATCGTGATACTGACCGGCGGCGTGTTCTTCCTCTCTCTGCTGGAGCGAGACGACTCGTACGTGCGCCTGGCGGCGAACATGTTTGTCGCCGGGGCGGGCATGGGCATCACCATCCCGACGCTGGTCGTCGCGGCGCAGAACGCCGTGGGTTACGAAACGCTGGGGATCGTAACCTCGATGACGCAGTTTGCGCGTTCCATGGGCGGCGCCATCGGCCTCTCGGTCCTGGGAACGATGATGACAAGCCGTCTGGGGGACGATCTGCGAGCCATACCGGGCGACGTCGCTGGAACCACGCCCCAGCCGCTCATCCAGCGCCTGCAGGACGATCCCGGCGTCGTCGCCAGCCCGCAGGGGTTAAGCAGCCTGAACGCCAGCGCCAGCCAACTGGGCGTTGACGTCACGCCGCTGCTGGACTACCTGCGTGACTCGCTGACCCATGCCATCGCCTTCGACTACCGGGTGTCTACCTTCATCATCGCCAGCGCCCTCATCGTCGCGCTCTTCTTAAAGGAGATGCCCCTTCGGTGGAGCAGGGAGGCAGATGGCGCCGGGGCGGATGCAGAGGCCCGTCCGGGCGAGTACCCTGAGCTTCATGAGGAGCGGCAGTCCCCGGTCACCCGCGTAGCCGTCCCACCTGGAGTTGCGCGTGGTTCCGACGGATAGACCGCGAGGGCGTCGCCGAACCATGAAACGCGCCCGCATGAAGCCCCGCATCAAGCTTTGGATCGAGCAGAACGGCCTTCTGGTTCTGAGCGACTACCGGGTGCAGCTCCTGCGCCACGTCCGGGAGACCGGGTCGCTGGCCGCGGCGGCGTCGCGCATGAAGCTTTCGTACCGGCGCGCCTGGGGCAAGATCAAGGAGATTGAAAAGAACCTGGGCGTCGCGCTGGTGGAGAGCGAGGCGGGCGGCGCCCGCGGAGGACGCACCCGGCTCACCCGGCAGGGAGAGCGTCTGGTCGGCCTCTATCTCCGGCTTCAGGACGCTGTTGAAACCGATCTGGAGCGGGAGTTCGCCGCCGTCTTCAGGAAGTAGACCCGGGCCGTCACGTCCGATATGCTTGGCCCAGCATATCGCCCGAGAGGTGACGGCGTGCGTTTCCGTTCGATGTTGCCCCTGGCCCTCGCGTGCGCCTCTCTGGTCGCCTGGTCGTGCGGTGGAGGCGATGATCGTGACGTGATCCTCGCCACCACGACCAGCACGGTTGACTCCGGCCTGCTGGACGCCCTCGCGCCGCTGTTCGAAGACCAGACCGGCTACCATCTGAAATACGTGGGCGTCGGCTCCGGCGCGGCGCTGGAGATGGCCGGACGCGGCGATGCCGACGCCGTCCTTGCGCACGCGCCCGCCAGCGAGCAGAAGTTGGCCGAGCAAGGCGTGGTCATCGACCGCCGCCTCGTGATGCACAACGACTTCGTAATCGCCGGCCCCCGGGACGACCCGGCCGGGATTGCGGGGCAGAAGGACGCCGTGGCGGCGCTGCAGGCCATCGCCGAGTCCGGCGCCGGCTTCATCAGCAGGGGCGATGACTCCGGGACGCATCAGTTAGAACTTCGGCTCTGGAAGGAGGCTGGCATCGACCAGTCGATGCTGAGCGGATACGCGGAGAGCGGGCAGGGCATGGCGGCGACGCTTCAGGTCGCGGATCAGCGGCGCGCCTACGCCCTCACCGATCGCGGCACGCTTCTGGCCAACGAGAAGAACCTCGACCTCGTGCCGCTTGTCGAAGGCGACCCGCTGCTGCTGAACGTCTATCACGTCATGCGCGTGAACCCGGAGAAGTTCGACGGCTTGAACGCTGATGGCGGCGCGGCGTTCGTCGAATTCATGACGTCGCCCGATACGCAAGCCTTCATCGGCCGCTTTGGCGTGGACGAGTTCGGCGAGCCGCTCTTCACGCCGGACGCGGGCAAGGACGAGAGCGAACTGACCGGCCGCTGAGAATGCAGGGTCGACGGCTGTGGACCTGATCTGGGACGGCATCCGCGAGGCGATCAGCCTTATCGCCCACGGCGACCGCGAGCTACTGGAGGTCGTGGCGCGCTCCGTCGTCATCTCGGGCAGCGCCACGCTTATCGCGCTGGCGCTGGGTGTGGGCGCGGGCGCGGCGCTGGCCTACGGACGCTTCCCCGGCCGGAGCGTCGCTCTGACGCTCGTCCACACGGGCATGGGCCTTCCGCCGGTCGTAGCGGGCCTGTTTGTCGCAGCCCTCTTGTGGCGCAGCGGGCCGCTGGGCCAGTTTGGCCTCATCTACACGCCGGCGGCGATGGTCTTCGCCCAGGTGGTGATCGCGTTCCCCATCGTCACCGGCTTCACCGCGGCGGCGCTGGGTTCGCTCCCGCCGATGCTGCGCACGCAGCTCTACGCCCTCGGCGCGTCGCGCTGGCAGATGCTCTGGCTCGTGCTGCGCGAGGCCCGGCTGCCCCTGCTGGCGGCCCTCATGGCCGGATTCGGAGCCGTCATCTCCGAGATCGGCGCCTCGCAGATGGTCGGAGCCAACATCCCCGGCGAGACGCGCGTGATGACCACGTGGATCGTCTCGCTGGTGGCGCGCGGCCAGTTCGGGACGGCGTTCGCCGTGGGCTTCATCTTGCTGGCGCTAGTATTCGCAGTCAACCTCCTGCTGACCTCCATCCAGCAGCGCGAGCGGACGCGATGAGCGCGCGCCTGAGCATCCGCAATCTCGAGGTGCGGCGGGGTGGCGTGACCGTCCTTGGCGTGGCGGAGTTGGACGTCTTCGACGGCGAGGTGCTGGCCATCATCGGCCCGAACGGCGCGGGCAAGAGCACGTTGCTGCACGCGCTGGCGGCGCTCGAGCGGCCCGCGCGCGGGCGTGTGCTGTTCGAAGGCGAACCGGTGGCAGGTCGCGAGCTATCCGTCCGACGCCGCATGGCCGTCGTCCTTCAGGAGCCGCTGCTGCTCGACGCCTCCGTGCGGGAGAACGTGGAGACGGGCCTGCGCCTGCGCGGCGTCCCGCGCCACGATCGCCATGCCCGCGCGCAGCGCTGGCTGGAGCGCTTCGGCGTCGGCCATCTGGCCGGGCGCTCGGCGCGGAAGCTCTCCGGGGGAGAGGCCCGCCGCGTCAGCCTCGCGCGCGCGTTCGTCCTCGATCCCGATGTCCTCCTGCTCGATGAGCCGTTCAGCGCGCTGGACCAGCCCACGCGCGAGACGCTGCTCGAGGAACTCGCGGACGTCATACGGGAGACGCGAATGACTGCTGTCTTCGTGACGCACGACCGCGCCGAGGCGGCGCGCCTGGCGTCGCGAGTGGCCGTGCTGCTGGCGGGCAGATTGCGCCAGATCGGGAGCATAGGCGAGGTCTTCGGCGCGCCCGCCGACGAGGAGGTCGCGGCCTTCGTCGGCATCGAGACCATGGCCGAGGGGCGTGTCATCGAAGCGGTTGACGGGGTCGTCGCGCTCGACGTGTCGGGAAGGCGAGTGGAGGCGGCGGGCGTCGCGCCTGCGTCGCCATCGGCGCTGGTCTGCGTGCGACCCGAAGACGTGGTGCTCGGCCGTGCGGACGACGGCGCGCACGTCAGCGCGCGCAACCGGCTGCCGGGCGTGGTGGTTCAGGTGACGTCATTGGGTCACGAGGCGCGCGTCGTGGTCGACTGCGGCTTTCATCTGGTGGCGCGGGTGACCCGCCTTTCTGCCGAGGAGCTTGGTCTGGAGGCGGGGACGCCGGTGGTCGCCTCGTTCAAGGCGACCTCTGTTCACCTGATCCCGCGCTGAGGATCAGGAGCCGGCGCAGACGGTGACAGGCGCGAGCGTCGGCCAATGGTGGAGGTCGTCCGCGATGATGCCGGCGACGCCGAGGCCTGCCAGACGCTCCGCTCGCGCCGGGCCGGGGACGATCCAGGCGTAAACATCCAGCCCGGCCTCCCGAAGGCGGCTGGCCAGAGGCGGCTCGAAAAGCGTATGGCGCAGGGAGACGCCGTCGGGCGGCCTCGTGCCGGATGCCAGACGTCCCAGCAGGTCGCCGACGGCCCCGTGTCCGCTTGCCGAATAGAGGACGCGGAGCCCCGGCAGAGCCTCCCGGAGTTGTTCCAGCAAGCCCCAGTGCCTGGAAGAAACCTCGACGCAAGAGGGACCGAGGCGCTCGATGGCGCGGGCCACGGCCCGGAACATGGCCGTGCCCTTGCTCTTAAGGTCGAGGAAGAGGGCGGCGCGGCCTTCCACCACGTGCGCGAGGTCATCCAGGCTCAGCAGCCCGCGTTCAGGGCGGACGTACCACTTGTCGAACAGAAGCGGGACACGGGGCAGCTTGATCTCATGGCGCAGGGTCAGGCGTCCGCCCTGCAGCCAGACGTCGGCCTCGACGGCGTCGGTCGAGGCGTCGAGCGCGCGCTCGGCCTGCGCGGCACTATTGCACGCATGGGCGATGAGAAGGGGACGGCGCTTGTGGGCCGCTGCGCCGTCGCTGGAAGTGGCGGCGCCGTGAAAGCTGGTGACGCTCACCGGCCTCCCGCGCTGTTCCCGACGATGTTCACCAGAACCCGGCGCTGCCGCGGGTGATCCAGTTCTATGAGGAAGACGCGCTGCCACTGGCCCAGCGTCATGCGCCCATTGACGATGGGCACGCACTCGCTGGTGGCCAGAAACAGGTGCTGGCAGTGGGAATGGCCGTTGGCGCACTCGTCCTCGTTCATGTTGACGGTGCGGCGGGAGAAGTCGTTGTGCTCGTAGTAGCCGTTGTGGGGCGCGAGCTGGCGCAGCGTGCGGGCCATGTCGCGCAGAAGCAGGGGTTCGTTTTCGTTGATCTTGATGGCGGCTGTCGTATGGGTCGAAAAGATCGTGACCTGGCCGAATTCGACGCCGGAATCGGCGACCACGGCCGCGATGTGGTCGGTGATATCGACGAATTCGGGGGCTGCGGTGGTTTCGAGTTCGATGGCCTCGCAGACGACAGTGGCGCTCGTGGTCTCGCTGCGGGCAATCCGTTCCCTGCGTCCTGTTTCGAGAACGATTTGCTGCATTCGCCTACCTTCCCGGGATCCGCGGTAGCCGGCCACCCTGGCCGACGACCTATTGTCCCGTAGCCGATTGTGAGGCGCAAGATTGCCCGTGCATAAGGGCGCCGGGAGGGCCTTAGTGAGGCTCTCGCGCCGCGCGGGCGCGGATGGCCTCCAGGGTCCGCCGCACGGCGCGGGCATCGCGGGCCTCCGGGCGGTAGCGGAGGTAGAGGTCGAGATCGCGCTGCGCCGGTTCGTCGTTGCCCAGGCGGTCCTGGATCATGCCCCGGTCCCGGAGTTCGTCCAGGTCCCAGGGGAAGACGCAGAGGATCAGCTCGACGGTCCCCAGAGCCCGGCGGAAGTCGAGGCGCTTCAGGTAGAGGGCCTTCATGTTGTAGAGCATCCTGGTGAGAACCTGGCGGTTGGTGATGGCAGCCAGCGCCGTCTCCGTCACCGGTCCGTGCCCGCCCACCGCGTTGCGGGCGAGATCGAGGCAACGGCGTCCGTCGAGCAACGCGCCGCCGTTGAACGGATCGACGAAGATATCGCCGTCCGCAGCCCCGTACTTGACCACGAAGTGCCCGGGCAGCCCGACGCCTCTTACTTCCAGGCCGAGCCTGCGGGCGACCTCGATGTACAGGATGCCAAGTGATACGGGAATGCCCAGGTGCCGGTCCAGCACCTCGTTCAGATAGCTGTTGCGAGGATCGTCGTACTCCTCGGCGTTGCCGCGGAAGCCTTCGCGTCCGAAAAGAAACGCGCTGAGGCTCTCCAGAGCGGCTCGCGGCCCGGCGTCTAGTTCAATGTCCACGGCACCGCGCGTAGCCAGGTCGTCGATGCGCGCCAGGTGCGCTTCGATGTCGAGGTCGGGGTACTCCTCTCGCGCGCACGTGAGGGCGGCCCGGGCGAGGTCGATTTCCTCGTCTGTCGCGGAGGTTAGAACGCTAAGTTCTTCGCGGTGCCGCACAAGGGAATGCTAGCACGGCCGGCGGGGGCCAAGAAGGAGCGGAAGGCCCGTAGGATAACGGGCCTTCCGGACGGCATTGCGGGGGCAGGCTCGCTACTTCACGGTCAGGGTGCCCGCCATGGTACTGGGGTGGGCGTCGCACCTGTAGAAGTACTCGCCGGCTTCCAGCGTCACTTCTAGGGTCTGCTTCTTCAGACCCACCTCCAGCGGCGTTGCGGCTATGGGCGATTCGCCGGCGTTGGCCGCGTCCTCGCTCTCGTAGATCGCGATGTTGTGCGAAACGCCGGGGTCCTGGTTGTCGAATTCGATGGTGATCTCCCCTGCGGCCGCCTCCAACTTCGTGGTGTCGAAGATGGTGTTCTTGCCCACCAGATCCAGAGTGCTGGGCGCTCCGCCAGAGTCCTCGCCGCCGTTGTCACCGCCGGTATCGGTCTCGCCACCGGCGTCTCCTTGCGCTTCCTCGGTTGGCGGCGGAAGCGTGGGGACAGCGGTTTCGTCGAGGATGATCTCGGCGGTCTCCGTCTTGTCGGCGGATGATGCGCCGCCTCCACAGGCCGCTGCGACCAGGCCGCCCGCCGCCAGCACTGCCACCACAAGCAAGAGATGCGTCTTCATTCTTTCTCCTTGTTCCAGTCCGCTGGCGCAAGGCAGCGGCCGGTTTCCTCCGCCGCTTCGCCGCCTTGCCCGGCAGCTACTCCACAGTCAGCTTTCCGGTCATGGTCACTGGATGGACGTCGCACCGGAAGAAGTACTCGCCCGCCGCGAGTGTCACCTTCAACTCTTGGACCACGATTCCGGCCTCGATCTCCGTCGCCGCGATAGGGTCGGCGCCGCTGTTGGCGGCCTCCTCATTCTCGTAGATGGCGACGTTGTGAGGCGTCCCGGGGTCCTCGTTTCTGTGAATGATGGTTATCTCTCCGGCCTTCGCTTTCAGATCCGATTTGTCGAACAGAATGTTCCGGGAGACCAACTCCAGACGGCTCGAAGGCCCAACGCCGTTGCCGCTGTCCTGAACGCTGTCGCCGCAGGCGGTGGTGGCCAGGGCCAGGGCTATCAGGCCACCAGCGCGCAGGGTAACCCGGTTCATCCGCTGGTCCTCCCTATCCGGCGGATACGCGGCTCGCGCCGGGCCAGGTCGCTGGGTCCAGGTTCCGCTGGTTGTGGCTTCCTTCACAACATTAGCGCAGGTTCCGCTTAGAAAAAAGGTTGGGGAAGTCTCACGCAACGATCAGATACGCCCAGCTTCGTCTTAACCGGGCGGAAGCCGTCACGCCGCTGTTCCGCAGTGATTCGCCGTTGGCAGTTGGTTTGCATTCTGTTTACACAAGCACGCTGGCGCAAGGCAGGCGGCAAGGCTAGAATCGTGCGGATCGCAGGCGCGTATCGGAGCTTCGAAAGGATGGGGATCCCATGAAGTGGCTGGCAGGCCTTGTGGCGGGCGCGGTCGGGGCGATCATCGCGTCGCTCGTTTCGCTGCCCCTCGACTCCCCGGACGACGTCGTGTTCAACACGTTCACGGTCACGGTGGGCGCTCTCGCCGTGGGTCTGGCCGGCGGCCTCGTGTGGGCTCTCCTGCCCGAGGGCGGGGCAAAGCTGCGGCTGTTCGCCGCAGCATGCGTCGTCGGCTTCGCGGCCGCCGCTATCGTGGGATTCCTGTTCGAAGGCGCGCTCGACGGCTCCGGCATGTTCGTGCTACCGCTCGCGGCCATCGTTTTCGGGTGCATCCTCGTGATCGCGCCGGCCCTCTCGGCCATCGAGTGGTCGCGGCTCGCCATGTACGGCGGAGCCGCCATTCTGGCTGGCGCTGTGGCGCTTGGCCTGGGTCTGATGGGGCAGGGTGACGAAGAGAGCGGGAAGCTGACCCTTCCCGAAGTGAAAGAGACCCCGGTGGCCGATGGCGCTGAAGGAGATGAGACAGCGGAAACCGCCGTCATCACGCTTGACGATGTCGCGGGCGCGGCGTTCACCGTGGTCACCGAGGAATCCGAGGCCACCTACACCGTTCGTGAGAAGCTGGCGAACCTGCCGTCGGAGAGCGACGCCGTCGGCCGCACAAAGTCGCTCAGCGGTACGGTGCGCCTCGATGGCGTCTCGACCGTAACGGTGGACCTTAGCACCCTCACCAGCGACCAGGAGCGCCGCGACAACTTCATCCGCAACAACATCTTCCAGACCGACCCCATCGCCGAGTTCACCGTCGAGCAGCTTCCGGGGCTGCCGTCTGAGTACCAGGAGGGAGAAACAGTTACCAGCACTGTCACCGGCAGGATGAAGATCCGGGGCGTGGAGCGAGATCTGACGTTCGAGGTGGAGGCGCGTCTGCGCGGCGGCACGCTGGAGATCCTGGGAAAGACCGACTTCACATGGGCGGACTTCGAGATAGATCCGCCCAACACGCCCTTGGTGACCGTGCAGGACAACGTCCACCTAGAGGTGCTGATCATCGCCCGCCGCGACACGGGCGCGTGAAGGAGCCCGGCGCTAGCAAGGTGTTGGAAATCTGTAGAGAAGAAGAGTCTTTCTTGCCCACCCGCCCGGCGCGTGGTTTGAATCTGGGGGACACCCCCAGACCCCCGGCAAAGGGGCTCCGCCCCTCTGCACTCCCCGTTTTTCGGTACCCTGCTAGAAACTCCGTGGCGCCCGTGAAGGCAAGCGGACTGTCATTCTGAGTCCGCCGCAGGCGGACGAAGAATCTAGTGAAACAGGATCGGTGTCCGAGTGTCTGACCGTCCGTGAGGTCCACCGGACGCTCAGGGCGACATGCCCGCTTCGCTAGAACTGCGTGGCGCCGGTGAAGCTCCACTTGCGGATCTTCAGAGCGGGAACGCGCGATACGCCGGCGATGGCCTGGCACAGCATCGTGTCGCGCCCGATGAGGTCGACGTTGTTCAGCGCCTCGACGTAGCCCTGCGTGAAACGCAGGTTCTTGACGGGCTTCGTGATCTTGCCGTTCTCGATAAGGAACGTGCCGTCGCGCGTCATGCCCGTGATGATGACGTTCAGCGGGTGCACTGGGCGCGTGTACCAGAAGCGGCTGACCAGGATGCCGCGCTTCACGTCGGCGATCATGTCGTCCAGCGTCGCTGCGCCGGGCCGGAGGAGCATGTTCGACGGCACAGGCCCGAACGTGTTGCCAGCGGGCAGCGCGTGCCCCGTCGACTCGCGACCCTCCTTCCCCGCCGTATAGCTGTCCCAGACGACGCCCCGTGCGATCCCGTCCTCAATGAACGTCACCGGCTGCTTGGGCACGCCCTCGAAGTCGAACGGCTGGGCGATGGTGTCCGGCGACAGGCCGTCGTCCCAGATGGTGATGTTCTCGCCCATGACGCGCTCGCCGATGCGGCCCGACATGAAACTGCGCTTCTCCTGGAACGCCTGCGCCCCGAACGATAGATAGGCGAAGAAGTCGAGGATGTCGGCGACGGCGTAGGGCAGAAAGACGACCTCGTAGTCGCCCGGCTCGACAGCCACGGGGTCGGCGCTGCGCAGCGCGCGGTCGACAGCCTCGCGGGAGACGGCGTCGCCGTCGATCTCGCCCACGTCCATGGCCACCCGCTCGGCGTGGCCGCTGGACGTCTCGCCCATGATGACGGTGTTGACGCCGGCCATGGTGTCGCGGTGGTAGGCCCACACGCCCAGGGAGTTCGCGACGGCCATCTCGGCGGCGGCCGTCCGGAAGGCGCCCGCCGCGATGAGGCCCGCCTTCACGGCGGCGCCGCAGATGAGGCCGGCGACGTGCGCACGCTCCTCCGGGCCGCAGCGGGCCGTGGCCTCGGACCAGGCGTTGGCGCTGGCGATGGGCCTGGGGCCGGGCAGCGACCGGAAGTCCTCGTTGGGCTTCTGATGGCGCGCCATCTCCGTTGCCCGCTCGACGGCGCGCCGAAGGGCGTCGTCAGATGTGTCGTTGGTGCCGGCGACGCCGATCTTCCTGCCGGAGACGACGCGGATGCGGACGTCGGTGTCCTGCTGCTCGACGTTCTGGTGGATGTAGTTGTTGGCGAAGCGCGTGAGCGCGCTGTGAGTCGATAGGACGAGGACTTCCGTCTGCTCGGCCATGCTCGCCGAGAGGGCGGTGTCCGCGATGCGCTTTAGTTCAGCCTCGCCAACCATGTCCGGCTCCTGCCCTAGAACTCAAGATTCAGCAGGCGTTTGGCGTTGTCGAGCAGGATCTTCTGCATGACCTCGGGCCTGAACGCCACCTGCTCGACGTCTTTCAGCCAACGATCCGGCGTGATCACCGGGTAATCAGACCCGAACAGCACCTTGTCCTGCACCAGCGTGTTGGCGTACTGGATGAGCGAGGGCGAGAAGTACTTGGGCGACCAACCAGAGAGGTCCATGTAGACGTTGGGCTTGTGCACGAGCATGGCGAGCTGCTCCTCCTGCCACGGCCACGCCGGGTGCGCCATGATAATCTTCAGCTCGGGGAAGTCGGCGGCGATGTCGTCGACGTATGGTATGGGTTTCATGTACTTGAGCTTAATGCCTCCGCCTCCGGGTCTGCCCACCCCGACGCCCGTCGTGCCGGTGTGGATGAGCACCACTAGCCCCAGGCTCTGGGCCATCTCCCACAGCGGGTAGAACTGGCGGTTGTTGGGGTAAAAGCGCTGCATCGACGGGTGGAACTTCAGCCCCCGGATGCCCAACTCCGTGGCGCAGCGCGCGACCTCGTTGACCGCGGCGCGGCCCTTCCAGGGGTCGACGCTGCCGAAGGCGATGAACTGCTGCGGGTACTGGCGGGCGATGCCCGCCAGGTAGTCGTTGGGCGTCGGCGGGACGCCGGTCGACGTCTCGGCGTCGATGTCGAACACCACGCCGAAGATATCGAGCTTGGCGTAGTACTCGGCCATCTCGTCGACCGACGTGGGCGCGGGCGCGGCCTTGAAGTACTCCCGCGACTCGCGGGCCGAGGTGATGGATACTCCCTGCGGGTTCGGCGGATGGATGTGGACGTCGATGGCGCGCGGCATAGGTCCTCCTACTTCATGACGCCGACCTGCACGTTGCGGAACCGGGCGGGCGCCGCGCCGTGGCCGGTGTGGGCAACCTGCTCGGGCTGGCCCTTGCCGCAGTTCGGCGTGCCCCAGATGACCCAGTGGTCCGCGTTGCAGATGGCGTCGCAACTGCCCCAGAACTGTGGCGTGATCCCGGTGTACGTCGCGTTCTTGATGAGGTCGCCCAGCTTGCCGTTCTTGATCTCGCGCGCGATCTCGGTGCCGAACTGGAAGTTCAGCCGCCGGTCGTCGATGCTCCACGACCGGTTCGTCTCCATGTAGATGCCGTCGTCGGTATCAGCTATCAAGTCCTCCAGCGTCCACTCGCCGGGCTCCAGGCTGACGTTGGTCATGCGGATCAGTGGCAGACGGTTCCACCCGGACGCCCGCATGCAGCCGTTGCTCCGCCGCCCCAGCGCCGCGGCCGTCTCCCGCGACATCAGGAAGTTGGCGAAGCGTCCGCGTTCCACCGCCCGCATGCTCGACGCCGGCACGCCCTCGTCGTCGAAGCCGAACGTGCCGAGCCCACCCGGGCTCGTGGCGTCGATCCGCATGTTCACCAGTTCCGACCCGTACTGGAACGTTCCGATGTGCTCCGGCGACAGAAAGCTGGTGCCGGCGAAAGCGGCCTCGGTGCCTAGCACGCGGTCCAGTTCGATGGCGTGCCCACACGATTCGTGAATCTGCAGCCCCACCTGCGACCCGTCGAGGATGATCGTCGTGACTCCCGAGGGGCACGGCTTCGCCGAGAGCAGGGCGACGGCCTCCTCGGCCACGCGGCTCGCGTTGCTTGGCAGGTCCCACCGCTCGATGAACTCCCATCCCTCGGTGCCCTGGTGCCGCCCGACGCTGTTGGGGTACGAGCGACGCTGCACCTCGCCCTCGTCGACGGCCGTGGCCTCGATGCCGCAGCCCGTCTCGATCAGCTCCTGCTCGATCATGCTGCCCTCGGTGCTGGCGAACCACTTCTGCTCCCGCTGGCAGTAGACGTTGGACTCGGCCATGACGATGCCGGGCACGCGGCCCATCGTCTCGTTCACCCGCAGCAGCAGTGCGATCTTATCGTCCAGCGAAACGGCGAAGGGGTCCTTGACGATCGGCGTGCGGTAGGTCGCGACGTGGACCTCGGGTTCGCCGAGGTTGGCGCGCGGGCCCCGGACCAGCGCCGACGCCTTCGCGATGCGGACGGCCTCGGCGGCCACGCGCGACGCCTCTTCCAGCGTCATGCGGTTGGAGCTGGAGAAGCCCCAGAAGCCGTCGACGATAACGCGCACGCCGAACCCCAGGGACTCGTCGGACGTGAGGCCCTCGACGTTCTGCAGGCGCACGGTGACCGACTCGTCGCGGTAGTTCACGACGCGGACGTCGGCGTACGACGCGCCCATGGTCGTGGCGGTGTCGAGAGCGCGCATCATCAGGTCGCGCATGGTTCCCCCTGCGATGAAGAGCGGAGTTCGCCGGATGCCGGACGGATCAGGTGAGGGTCAGGGTACGCGCACCGCTCAGGAAGCTCAAGACGGCGGCGGGACGAGCGTGAGCGAGCGCCGCCGTTGGCCGGCCGCTGAGGCATGCATAGTACCTAGCATAACTACGTCTTGACAGCAGAATAAGCGCTGGTCCATTATTCGCGCCGAAGGCCTGGTGCGAGGGAGCGTGGCCGCACATAGCGCCATGACGAGAGCGTTCATCCCCATGTTTGCCGCATATCGCTGCGCCTGGCCGCGGGGTAACACTCGCTCGTGGCGCCAGGTGAGGATTGGAATGACAAGGAGGTCGCCATGAGGACGTGGCTCGTTGTTGCGCTGGCGGTCGCCGCTGCGTTCGGCCTGTCTGGCACTCAGTGGGTGACGAACGGTCCCGGCCGGGTGGAGGCGACGCTGCCACCACCGTCAGGCGCCCTGAGCCCGGCGCCGCTCAACTACGATTTCACCGCGGGTGAGACCATCGCGAGCGCGCCGGCGAACTACGGCTTCGAGGATGGGCTGACAGATTGGACCATAGACGGCCAGGGCTCGGTCACCACGCCCTCGGGCGGCGTGATCGGGAACTACGTGCGGATCGCTGGCAGCGCGAACATGACGCCTAGGGTTGTATCGAGCGCCTTCGATATAAGCGCATCGGCGCCCGTCTGGAGCTTCTACGTCAACACGTTTGGCAACGGGTCGGCTGTCGCCGCCGCCGAGATCGCCACGGCGCCGAACTTCACGAACTGGTCGCAGATTTCCTACGGCGGCAGCGCAAGTTCCCAGTGGGAGAAGCGGACCGTCAACCTGAGCAGCTACGCGGGCCAGACCGTGAAGATACGCTACAAGTCGTACGGGACGGTCGGCTTCGACGAAGGGGCGACCCGCAAAATCCCCAGCTGGTCTCTCACTGCCGGCTTGGCGAGCTGGGAGCAGGCCGTCACCTTCCCTGCGACCACGCCCAGCCTGGGTGACTATTACGCCATCTGCCAGGGCGGCGCCGTTCCAGGAGCAAGCGTGCCGGCGCTCAAGCTGGCGTCGAACGCGTCGGTGATGTCGGACGCCTTCACGATCCCCGCCGACTCCGGGCGTGTCACCTTCTACGTCACGGGAAGCGGATTCGGGCCGGCCGTGACGGTAACCCTTTATCTGGCTTCGGAGGGCTACGCCACTCCCCACGTCCTGTTCAACAAGCAGTTCAGCAGCGGCCAGGGCTTTCTTGCATCTTGCGACGTCAGCGCCTGGGCCGGCGACAACGCGAAGGTGAAGATCGCCTCCAGTTGGGGCGGGACCATCTGGGTCAGCCTCGGCGGCATGACCTGGCCCTACTTGCTGCAGCTCTTCCGCGATCTGTCCGACGACCCCGTCTCACTTACCACCGGCGTGCTGACCCACGAACACACCGACCTCGCGATCCCCGGCCTCGGAATCCCGCTGGAGTTTACCCGCTCCTACTCGTCGGCGGCCACGCCGGTCCGCGGCAGCCTCGGCTGGGGCTGGCGGCACAACTACGAGGCCAGTCTGACCATCTACTCGTCCGCCGGCCACGTCGACGTGCAGTACCCCGACGGCAGGAGAGCGTTCTTCAAGAACGTGAGCGGGACGCTGACGCCGCCCGCCGGCGTCTACGACACGCTGGTGAAGCATCAGGACAACACGTACACGCTGGCCACCACCTCGCAGATCGCGTTCAACTTCGACAGCGCGGGCAAGCTGACCAGCATCGCCGACCGCAACGGCAACGTTACGTCTCTGTCCTACGACGGCAACGGCTATCTGGCGTCGGTCACCGATCCGGGCGGCCGGGAGCTGGTCTTCACCGTCGACGGTAGCGGCCGCATCACCGGGATCACCGATCCTCTCGACCGCAGCGTCGGCTTCAGCTACGACGCCGCTGGCGACCTCGTCACCGTCACCGACGTCAAGGGCGGCGAGACGGCCTTCACGTATAGCAATCACCGGCTGACCAGCATCACCGATTCCCTTGACCACGTTCAGGTGACGAACGTCTACGACGAAGCCAACCGCGTGGTCGAGCAGACCGACGCCCTGGGCGGCGTCACCTGCTTTTACTACGGCCACGGCCCGTCTTACCAGAGCGACGGCTGCCCCGGCGTCTCGCCCGCCCCGGAGGCCGGCGAGACTGTGATGGTCGACGCCCGCGGCAACAAAGAGACCCATCAGTTCGACAAGTTCTTCCGGCCCACCGCGGTGGAAGACGCCCTGGGCAACGTGACGCTGCGGACCTATGAAGCGCCGGGAGACCTCTGCTCGCCCGCGAACAACGGCAACCTCTGCGCCGTCACCGACCCGCTGGACCACACGACTTCGTTCACCTACGACGCCAGCGGCAACCTGCTCACGCGCACCGGCGCGCTGGTGCACGGCATCTTCCATGGCGACCTGCACGGCGGCAACCTGTTCGTGCTGCCCGACGGACGCACGGCGTTGCTCGACTTCGGGATCGTCGCCCGCTTGTCACCGGAGCGGCGGCTGGCGTT
>JBBITS010000024.1:16885-17157 GCA_037440665.1 Chloroflexota bacterium | reverse complement strand
CAGCCTGCGTACGGCGGGAGACCATCTATATAGCAGAGGTTGGAAATCCAGATACCGCTGCGCTTGATGGCCTCGACCAGCGGCGCGCCGGCCTCGGCCTCGTACTCCCGGCCGTCTATGGTGATGGTGACCACTTCAGGCGGCTTCCGTTCTCGCTGCTTTCGCCGGCTGAGACAGGGGCTGCGCGGGTATCTGCGCCTGGGTGCCGGGCGGCGGCGCGGCCGCTTCGCCCCGGGCCTCGGCCTCGATGAACTCGATGACCTGGGGCAGGG
>JBBITS010000024.1:8641-16858 GCA_037440665.1 Chloroflexota bacterium | reverse complement strand
AGGTGTAGTCGTTCTCGCGCAGGTGCTGGTGGGCGAGCTGCGTCAGGCGGTACTTGTCGCGGTGGAGGTCGTCGAAGTCATACGACGCCTCGGCCAGCGGGCCGCCCGGCTGGATGGCCAGGTAGGGGCAGGCCTCGGTGCAGAGGCCGCAGTACATGCAGATGCGGAAGTCGATCTCGTAGCGCACCTTGGCCAGCGAGCCGTCGGGATTGGGCTGCGTCTCGACCAGGATGCAGCCATCGGGGCAGGCCTGGGCGCAGGTGCTGCATCCGGTGCAGCGCTCATCGAACCAGAGCAGACTGGTGCGGGCGCGATGAGGTACAGGCCGCACCTCCTCCGGGGACTGCACGGTGAACGGCTTGCGCCCCAGGTAGCGGAGGATGACCATCATCCCCTTGAGCAGGTTGACGCCGTAGGCCACGCTATCCCCGCTTTCAGCCTTCGGGTTCCGAGGGGAACAGGACCATGTTACCGGGGCTGGTTCCTTAAGGTGAAGGGGTTGTGGATTTCGTCACAACGTCACGGTGGCCAGGTCGGACGCGATGACGAACTCGTCGCCGAAGGGGCCGGGGCCGTCGTCGAGGTGGGTGAGGACGAAGCGCGTGGACGGCGAGATGTGTGCTCGCAGCTCGCGGATTCCCGGCGGCCCCAAGTGCGGCCCGCAGTTGTCGTCCCAGCAAGAGCACTCGACGACGAAGACGTCGGCGCCGTCGGCCAGCGGCACGAGGTCGTCGCAGAGCTGGGTGTCGCCGCTGTAGGCGAGCGTCCGGCCGCCGATCTCGACGCGATAGCCGAACGACGCTAGGTGCTCGACGTGCTTGAGGGCGAAGGCCTGGAAGCGCAGCGGGCCGGCCTGCTGCCATTCTCCCGGCGCGGCCTCGATCCAGTCGAGCCGGTATCCGCGGTGGCGCTTGCGGAAGACGTTGGCGAAGCCGGACTCGGTGACGACGCGCGCCCGCTCCTCGATGCCCGGCGGCCCGACGACGGTGAGGTCGCGCGTGCGGTGGGAAAGCTCAGCGTACTCGAGCAGGAGGAAGGGCAGGCCGAACCAGTGGTCGGCGTGGAAGTGCGAGATGAAGATGACGTCGATGTCGTCGGGCGAGCGGCCGAGCTTCTTGAGGTGAGGCAGGACGACGGGCGAGGCGTCGAACAGGTAACGGCCGTTGACGAGGAAGCACGACCAATAGCGTCCGGGCGCGAAGGCGTTGCCCGAACCGAGGAACGTGATCTCCAGTGGCGCCCCGGTCATCGGAGCTATGGTACGAAAGGGGGCGCGGGCGCGCCAGACGGGTGAGCGCCGGGGGCCGGGTTACGCCTTCTCCGTGACCCTGTATTCCAGACGCTTGCCTATGGCGAGCCGGACCTGCGCGTCCAGAGCGGGGAGGGCGGTGAAGACGAACGTAATGGGCGCCATGGCTGCCCACTGAGCGAACTGGACGGCGTACATCCAGAGGGGGAAGCTCTTTGGCCGCGGCGGCCGCATCACGAAGGTGTCATAGACGACCATGACGATGAGGGGCCCCATGCAGGGGAACAGGATCTTCACGCTCAGGTCATCGAACCAGCGCGGCCACCAGCCCAGGCCGAACAGGGCTACCGCCATGATGGGAATGAAGCGACCGACGGTGATGAGCCACCACTGGGAGGCCCAGAGGACGTGTGTTTCCAGAACCGTCCAGGTGCGGCGCAGGCGCTTGATGAGCGGGATCTCCGGGTGTCTGAAGCTCTGGCGGATGGCGTAAGGGATGTCGGTCGCGCCCCAGGCGTGGCGGCGCGCCTGGAGGTACTGCTGGACGAACGTACGCAGGTAGCTGTCGGTGCGGACGCCGTCGTTGCCGCAGGGCAGGTGGATGGGTTCGGTCTCGACGTCGCCGCCCAGTTCGAAGAAGCACTTGAGGTACATGTGCCAGTCTTCGGGCACGACGTCGACGTCCCAGTAGCCAACGTCCTTCGCCATCTGGTAACTCAGGCTGTAGCAGGACTGCGGGAAGACGATGCGGTGCTTGCGGGCGAGTCGGGCGACGTGGTTAAGGCTGCCGAGGCCGTTGGGCAGCCTCAGTGGCGCAGGCACCTCCCAGATGTTGTTGTAAAGCGTGATGGGCGGCTGCCAGAACCGCCGGTATCGCTTGGGGTTCGTGGCGAACTCGTAGGTGAGGGCCGCGAAGTAGCGGCGGTGGAACAGGCTATCGGCGTCGCAGCTCGTCACCGTAGCGTGGCGGAGGTCGATGCCCAGATCACGGGTCAGGAAGGTCTCGGTGCGGCGGGCGGCCCAGGCCTCGTTGGACGACTTGCCGCGGACCTCGCCTGGTATGCCGGACGGGTGGAAGGTGGCGTGGAAGGCGAAGAAGCGGTCCTGGAACTCGTCGGCGAGGGCGGCCGCCTTGGCTTCGCAGCCGGCCTCCGCCATCTCCATCGCCAGCACAGGGATGATGCTTTCGCGCGCGCCGTCGCACTCGGCGAGCCGGGTGAGGGTAGCGCGGAGCTTCTCGACGCGCTCGTTGTAGTTCGGAATGATGACGACGTGATGGACGCGCTCCCACGGGAGCGCGGGCACGCCCGCGGCGACGGCGGCGTCGTACGTCGCGCGCCAGTCGGTGCGCTCGGCGAACCTGACGACGCGCTGACCCTTGACGACGTGGATGCCGGTGTTGACCGAGCGCCACGCCCAGTAGAAGTCGAAGGCGAGGAGCAGGGCGACCAGCGGGACCGGCATGAGGAGCGGACCCCAGGCAAGCGACGTGATGAGGAGAAGGCTGAGCGTCAGCGGCAGAACCGAGAGCGCCTTCTCGACGGCGGCTGCGCGAAGACCTTGCCAGGCGCGGCGGGCGGCGGGCGCTGCCTCGCGCATCTCCTCGACGATGGTGTCGACGGCGGCTGGCAGAGGGGGGGTGACATACGGAGGCGCGACGACCACCAGGGCCTCGGCCTCGTGGTACTGAAGGCCGTCGAGCGCGCCCGGCCGGGGCGACATCGTTGGCACAGGGGCCAGGGATGCCGTCCTTCCAGGAAGGATCAGCGCCTCGGCGCCGTGGCGCGTCGGCAAGGTCGGGAAAGGATCAGCGTTCCCTGCTCGTCCCATCATCGAACCTGGGTCTGGCGCGCGTCCCCCGAGGGGACAGCCGGACAAGAGAAAAGGCCGACCAACGATAAGATGGTCCGGCCTTTCAAGCCTGCGGGGTTAGCTGACGGGTTGGGACGAAAGGCTGCCCCTCCGCCTCCTGGCGGATTCACCCCTCACGGTCGGTTGGGTCCCCCGCTCCGCCCTGCGGACGGATTCGGCTACAAGCGCTCATTCGCGCGTCTCAAGCCTACGGATGGGACGAGGGGCTGTCAAGCGGCGAACGCAGGGCCTGCGGGTTCGCCCCGATTGGAAGTTCGCCGGGGCGCTGGTAAGCTCGTAATAAGGAAGCGCCGGTCTGGCCTGCGGGCCTGCCCTGGGGTTAGGGATGCTCGATCTGCCGCTCTTTCCGCTGAACGTGGTGCTGTTCCCAGGCATGCGGCTACCTCTCCACATCTTCGAGGACCGCTATAAGGCCATGATCAACGAGTGCCTGGAACGGCGCTCGCCGTTCGGCGTGCTGCTGGTCCGGCCCGAGGAGGATGCCGGCACCGGGGCGCGCTCGTATCGCGTGGGTACGACCGCTGTTATCACCAACGTCGAGCGGCTGGAGGACGGGCGCCTGAACCTGGTGACGGTGGGCGTCCAGAGGTTCCGCGTGCTGGACGTGGCCCTCGATCGCGGCTACCTGACAGGGACGGTCGAGACGCTGGAGGCGTCCCCGGACGACGCCGGTCAGGTGGCTGCCGAGGCCGAGCGCGTCGGCGCGCTGTTCGGCGAGTACTACCGGCTCTATCTGGCGCTGGGCGACCAGTGGCAGCGCACCGCCGCCATGCCATCGGACCCCTCGGAGCTGGCGGACTTCGTCGGAGCCTCGACCGACGTCGACCTGCAAGTCAAGCAGGATCTGCTGGAGACGGTATCGGTCTTGCACCGGCTGCGGAAGGAGTCGGGCATTCTGGGCGCGGCCATCCGCGAGATGACGTTGCGGGTCGAGGCGCACCGCATGCGCCGCTGGGCGGGCCTCGGCGTCCTCAACTGAGCGCCCTCACGGCTCGACGGTCACCTTTAGCGAGCCCGTAGACTTGTCCGCCGCCGCCGCGAACCCTTCGCCGATGGCGTCCAGCGTCACCCGGTGCGTGATGAGCCGCCGCACGTCCTCCGTGTAGCGGCGGACGATGTCGACGGCATGGTCGAAGTCGGCGCGCACGCCGGGGCGTCCGTAGGTGATGGACCCGGCGGCGGCTACTTCCTTCAGGAGGAACAGCGTCGCGTTCAGCGACACTGGTCCTGTGAACAGGCCGAGGAGCGACACGCGCCCGCCCGCGCGCACAAGCTGGATCGCCTGTTCGAAGGTGTTGGCGCGCCCGCCGACGGTTTCGACAACGATGTCAGGCGGAGCGGCGCCCGTGGCCTGGCTCAGCGACGCGGCGTCGCCAGCGTCGAAAACGCGCGCGCCCAGCGCCTCGGCCGCGGCCTTCTGGTGCGGGTGGCGGGCCGTGATGGCGACGTCCGACGCGCCCAGCGCCCGCGCGGTCAGGATCGTGGCCAGCCCGATAGTTCCAGCGCCCAACACCAGCACGCGCTCGCCCCCCTCGAAGCGAACGAGGCGCAGCCCGTGAACGCATACCGCGATGGGCTCGACCAGCGCTCCAGCGTCGAAGGGGAGGGTGCCGGGCAGGCGGTAGAGGGTGGAGGCGGGAACGCAGACGTACTCGGCGAAACCGCCGGGCGCGAACGTCCCCAGAAGCTTGCGTTCGGGGCAGAGCTGGTAGTCCCCGCTCCGGCAGTAGCCGCAGTGATTGCAGACCAGCAGTGGCTCGACGGCCACGCGATCCCCGGCCGTGACGCTGGTAACACCTTCGCCAACCTCGGCGACCTCCCCGGCGATCTCATGGCCCATGATAAGGTTGGGCATCGCCGGGAAGTCGCCCCGGTAGAAGTGGAGGTCGCTGCCGCAGATGCCACAGTTGCGGACCCGGACGAGGACCTCGCTGGGGCCGGGCGCGGGCAGAGGTACGTCCCGCACCTCGAAGGCGCGGGGGCCGGTCAAAACGGCGGCGCGCATTGTGGGCATGGGGAACTCCTTTCGGTGGCGCCCATTGTAAGGTGACCGCGCTCAGGCGGTAAGATCGAAGCGCGATGCGCGCGCTGAACCAGCCAAACTCGTGGTGGGGATGGCACGGGTGGAACCACCCGGAGCCTTTGTCCATCACGCGAATCGTGAGGGCGGGAACGCTGACGCCCGAGCTGGCGGCGCTGTTCTGGCTGGGGATGGAACGCGGGGCCTCGTTCGTCTTCGCGGCCGACCCGCCCGGGGCTGGAAAGACGACGCTGCTCACGGCGCTGCTGCCTTTCGCCTGCCCGGACGCGTCTGCGTACTTCACCCGCGGGTGGGGCGAGACGTTCGACCTGCCGCCGCGTCACGAGGGGCCGGCCCCGGCATTCATCATGGTCAACGAGATCAGCGACCACTTGCCGGTGTACTCCTGGGGGCCGTACGTCGTCCGCATCTTCGAGCTGATGGCCGAGGGGTACTCGCTGCTGACGACGATGCACGCCGACGAGTGCGAGGAGGTCGTCGCGCAGCTTGAGGAGGACAACGGCGTGCCGCCGACGGGCATCGCGCGCCTGACGTTCATCGTGCCGTTGTCGGTGGGCTACGGCCGCGAAGGCACGCGGCGTCGCGTCGCCGAGGTGGGACTGGTGGGCCCGGACGGCGAGAACGGCTATGCGCTGCGCGGAATCGCCCGGTGGGACTCCGTCGCCGACGCCTTCCACGTCTTGGAGGGCGAGGGCGACAGGGAGGCCGTCGCCGGGCGGCTGGGGCTCGCGGCAGGCGAATTCGAGACGGAGCTGACGGCGCGGGCGGAGTACGTCGCCGCGCTGGTTCGCGACGGGGTCCACGGCATGCAGGACGTGGCCGAGCGCATCGAGGCCCGCTACCGGGCTGGCGCCAGGCGCGGGGATCGATAGGCGCTCTCGCTGCGGTTGTACGCGATTCTGGCAACGGCTACAATCGCAAAGCCGCGGCCCCTTGCGGTCAGAAAAGCCATCGTCTTACCGAGTCCCGAACCTGACGGTGGACGTAAGAGGGAGCGGGCGTGACGCCAGCGCCTTCCCTGACGGGATGCGACGGTCGCCTGAGGAGCGCAGATGAAGGAGTACAAGACAGAGCAGGTCCGGAACGTCGTGCTGCTAGGGCACGGCGCCACGGGCAAGACGTCTCTCGCCGAAGCCGCGCTCTTCGCCACCGGAGCCACCAGCCGCCTGGGAAAAGTCGAGGAGGGCAACACTACCTCGGACTTTGATCCAGACGAGATCAAGCGGGGCATCAGCATCAACCTCGCCCTCGTACCGTGCGAGTGGAAGGACCACAAGGTCAACTTCATTGACACGCCGGGCTACGCCGACTTCGTAGGCGAGGTCCGGGGCGGCGTTCGCGCCGCCGATGTGGCGCTCATCGTCATCGACGCGGCGGCGGGCGTGCAGGTTGGCACCGAGCAGGCGTGGGCCAGCGCCGCCGCCGAGGACCTGCCGCGGGCCTTCATCGTCAACCGGATGGACAGGGAAAACGCCGACTTCGCGGGTGCCGTGCGGAGCATTCAGGCCGCCTTCGGGAAGGGCTGCGTTCCCATCCAGGCGCCCATCGGCGCCGAGAGCGGGTTCGATGGCGTCGTCGACATCATCGCGGTGAAGGCGTACGCCGCCGACGGCAAGCAGGAGGGCGAGCTGCCGTCAGAAGTGGCTGCGGCGGCGCAGAGCCTGCGGGAGCAGCTCATCGAGGTCGTGGCGGAGACGGACGACGCGCTCATTAACAAGTAACTCGAGGGTGAAGAGCTGACGGAGGACGAGATCTCCGCCGGGCTGCGGGCGGGCATCGCCTCTGGCGGGGTGTCGCCCATCCTCGTGGCGTCGGCGACGAAGACGGTGGGCACGGCGCGGCTTCTCGACACCATCGTGCGCTACTTCCCGTCGCCCGCGGACCGGGGCGAGGCCTGGGCGGCGGAGGACGGCACGAAGCTCCGGGCCGACGCGGCAGGCCCGCTGGTGGCGCAGGTGTTCAAGACCACGGCGGATCCGTACGTCGGAAAGCTGACCTACTTCCGGGTGTTCTCGGGGACGTTCAAGGGCGACGCGCACGTGTGGAACACGTCGAGGGGTGCCGACGAGCGCATCGGCCAGGTGTTCGTGCCGCGCGGCAAGGCGCAGGAGAACGTGGCGCAGATCGTGGCGGGCGACATCGGCGCCGTGGCAAAACTCGGCATCACGGTCACCGGCGATACCCTCGGCGCCAAGGAGAAGGCGCTGAAGCTGCCACCTATCCGCTTCCCGGCTCCCAGCTTCAGCGTGGCCATCACGCCGAAGACCAAGGCCGACGTCGACAAGCTCGGCCCGGCGCTCCAGCGCATCGCTGAGGAAGACCCGACCATCACCATCCAGCGCGAGGCCAGCACCGGCGAGACGATCCTCTCGGGCATCGGTGACTCGCACGTGGACGTGACGCTGGAGAAGATGAAGCGGAAGTTCGGCGTGGAGGTCGAATCGCACCCGCCGAAGGTGCCGTACCGTGAGACGGTGACGGCCTCGGCCAGCGCCGAGTACATCCACAAGAAGCAGACGGGCGGCCACGGACAGTACGCCCGCGTGGCCATCAAGGTCGAGCCTCTGCCACGAGGCACGGGCTTCGAGTTCGTGGACCGGATCGTAGGGGGCGTGGTTCCCAGGCAGTACATCCCGGCCGTCGAGAAGGGTGTCAACGAGGCGATGCAAGAGGGCGTGCTGGCACACTGCCCGATGATCGACGTCCGGGTGACACTGTACGATGGCAAGGACCACCCGGTGGACTCGTCGGAGATGGCGTTCAAGCTGGCGGGCGCGCAGGCGCTGAAGAAGGGCGCGGGTGATGCCAGGCCTGTGCTTCTGGAGCCCATCGTCAACCTGAAGGTCACGGTTCCCGACGCCAACACCGGCGACATCATGTCCGACCTGAACTCGAAGCGGGCCAAGGTGCTGGGCATGAACCCCGGGAACGGGGTGACCACTGTCGAGGCGCAGGCGCCGCTTGCCGAGGTGCAGCGGTACGCCACTGACTTGAGGTCGATGACCCAGGGCCGGGGCACGTTCGAGATGGCCTTCAGCCACTACGAGGAGGTGCC
>JBBITS010000024.1:533-8617 GCA_037440665.1 Chloroflexota bacterium | reverse complement strand
ATCGCCGAGGCGCAGGCGGCGGAGAAGAGCTAAGGCGGACAGCCGGGCGGCGGTCGGTTTGATCGCCAGGGGCGTCTGTGCTATTTTTCTCAAAGTCCGAGGCCCGGCGGCGCCTGGGAGGTCATCGTGTGGGAGCCTCCTCCCGCGCTGAGGCTCATCGGCATAGGCTGGTACTTCGTCCTCGTGGTCGTCGGCGGGTTGGTCGGCGGCTTCTTTTTGGACGGAGCCCTGGGCACCAGGCCCGTCTTCACCCTGCTCGGGCTGGTGGCCGGGCTGGGGCTGGGCATCTTCGGAGGGTATAGCTTCCTGATGGACGTGCTGCGCGAGCAGCCGCCGTACCGGGGAAAGCGGCGTGACGGGACGTAAACTGATCACCTGGGCGATCGCGCTCTGCGCTCTCGTCGTCTTTGGCGGCACCTTCCTCTTTCTCCGCTCCCCGACGCCGGTCATAGAGATCAAGGCCGAGCCCCTGGTCGACCTCTTCGAGGCGCCGGTGGTCGGCGACGTGACGATCACCAACACCCTGTTCACGTCGTGGATCATAGTTGCGGGGCTGCTCCTTCTGGTCTTCTGGCTTACACGCGGGCTGCGGGAAGTTCCGGCGGGCAAGCAGAACTTCATCGAGGCCATCGTCGAGGCCATCTACAACTTGGTGACCAACGTCGCGGGCGAGAAAAACGGACGGCGCTTCTTCCCGGTGGTGGCGACGTTCCTCATCTACATCGCCTTCGCCAACTGGATGGCCCTGTTGCCCATCTTCAACTCCATCGGCTACTTCGAGCCTCTGGAGGCGGAGCACGAGGTGCTGGAGCGGACGGCCGCCTTCGAGAAGACGGGTGGCCTTTACGTCATCATGCCCGGCGCTAAGACGCTCGACATCGAGGGCGAGCCGGACTACGCGCCCTGCGAGGGGCTGGAGGACCACGAGAAGCACGAGTGCGAGGTGCACGCTCGCGAGGAGTTGATCGCGTCCAGCCTCGTGAACGACGAGGGCGAGCCGAAGCTGAACGAGGGGCAGGAGGCCGGCGTGCTGGTGCCCTTCTTCCGGAGCATCAACACGGACCTCATGACGCCCGCGTCGTTCGCCGTGATGTCGGCCATCTTCGTCGAGTTCTGGGGAATCAGCGCTCTGGGCGCGCTGACGTACGGGCGGAAGTTCTTCAACTTCGGGCCGCTGGTGAGCGGCCTGCTGACGTTCAACTTCGGCAAGGTGTTCAACGGGTTCATCGAGGCGTTCGTGGGCATACTGGAGTTCATTGCCGAGGTGGCGCGGCTCGTCAGCTTCAGTTTCCGTCTGTTCGGGAACATGCTGGCGGGCGAGATCCTGCTGCTGGTGATGACGTTCCTGGTACCGGCCTTCGTTCCCATCGTGTTCTACGGCCTGGAGGTCTTCGTGGGCGTCATCCAGGCGTTCATTTTCGGGATGCTCACGCTGATCTTCGGGGTCATGGCCGTGAGCCCGCCGCACGGCGAGGGCCACGGCGAGCATGAAGAGGCGCACGCGGGCGCCCACTGACGCTAGCGATCGGGCGGCCAGGGGCCGCTGAACCAAGAGGAGGAAACATGGAAATCCTGACCGCTCTTCCGCTGCTAGTCGAGTTCACCGACGACGCGTTCCGGTTCGTCGGGGCGGGCATGGCCATCGGCATCGGCGGGTTCGCGCCGGCGCTGGCCATCGGCATGCTGGTGGGCAAGGCGATGGAGGCCTTGGGCCGGAACCCCGAGGCGCAGCCTGTGATCCAGACGAACATGATCCTGGGCGTCGCGTTCGCCGAGGCCATCGCCATCTACGCGCTGGTCGTGGCCGTGATGATCGGCTTCGTGTTCTAGCGACGGCCGCAAGAACAACCCGCGTCGCGGAACGAGGCGCGCGCCTGCCGTCCGCGACATGAGGAGTGGTTATGACTCCTGTTGTGTTGGGAATCACGGACCTGGGAATCAACATCCCGGTTCTGATCGCGCAGCTCATCAACTTCACGGTGCTGCTCATAGTGCTGCGCGCGGTGCTGTACAAGCCCGTGCTCCGGATGCTGGACGACCGGCGCTCGCGCATAGAGGAGAGCCTGTCGGCGGCGGAGCGGATGAAGGCGCAGGCCGCCGAGGCTGACCGCCGCGTGCAGGAGCAGATCGAGGAGGCGCGGCGCGAAGGCCAGACCATCGTCGCGCAGGCGCAGGAGATCGCCAACCGCCTGCAGGCAGAATCGCGCGAGCAGGCGCGCGCCGAGGCCGAGGCGCTGCTGGCGCGGGCGCGAAGCGAGATCCAGCTCGAGCGCGACGGCGCCATCGCCGAGCTGCGCAAGGAGTTCGCGGATATCACGGTGCGCGCCGCCGGGAAGGTCATCGGCCAGGCTCTGGACGCGAAGGCCCACCAGCGGCTGATCGAAGAGACGCTGTCGGAGTCGGGGCTGCAGGGGAGGAACTAGGGCGCGATGATCCGAGAGCCCGCCGCCCGGCGCTACGCTCAGGCCGCCTTCGAGCTGGCCGAGGAGCGGGGCGACTTCGACGCGTGGCTGGAAGACCTGGAAGGGCTGGCCGACGCCTTCGACGAGCCCGCCGTCGCGCGGGCGCTGACGAGCGAGCGGGTCAGCGTGGCGGAGAGGGAGCGCATCATCCAGCAGGCGGCGCCCGGCATCCGTCCGCTGCCCTGGAACCTGGTGCGGCTGCTGCTGAGCCGGGGCCGCATCCGGCTTCTACCCGAGGTGGCCGAGGCGTTGCGGGAGCTGGTGGAGGAGCGACAGGGCATCGTTCGCGCGGTCGTCACCACGGCGGTGGAACTGGACGAGGAAGGCCGTCGCAGCATCGCCGGGCGGCTGGGACAGCTCACCGGGAAGCAGGTGCTCGTGGAGACCCAGGTGGACGAGTCGATCCTGGGCGGGCTGGTGGCGCGCATCGGCGACCGGCTCATCGACGGTTCGGCGCGGACGAAGCTGGCGGCGCTGAAGGCGAGCCTCGAGGGTCGGCGGTAAGGCGCTAGAGACGTTGCGGGAGGCCGCGGCGGCCGGGATCGGTTCGCGAAGCCTCCCCCTGGAGGTAGTCATGGCGGTCAGGTCACAAGAGATCACCTCGATCCTGAAGCAGCAGATCGAGCAGTTCGGTGCCGAGGTGCAGGACGTAAGCGTCGGGACCGTCGTCGAGGCCGGCGACGGCATCGCGCGCGTGCACGGCCTGCGCAACGTGATGGCGTCGGAGCTGGTCGAGTTCGCTAACGGCGCCATGGGCCTCGCGCTCAACCTCGAGGAGGAGAGCGTGGGCGTGATGATCATGGGCGACTACGCCGAGGTCAAGGAAGGCGACGAGGTGCGCTCGACGGGCCGCATCGCCGAGGTGCCGGTGGGCGACGCTCTGATCGGGCGCGTGGTAGACCCGCTCGGCAACCCGGTGGACGGCAAGGGCCCCATCCAGGCCGCGCGCACGCGGCCGGTGGAGCGTATCGCGCCCGACGTGACCAAGCGGAAGTCGGTGGACACGCCCGTGCAGACGGGCATCAAGGCCATCGACGGCATGATCCCCATCGGCCGCGGGCAGCGCGAGCTGATCATCGGCGACCGGTCCACGGGCAAGACGACCATCGCCATCGACACCATCCTCAACCAGAAGGGCGGCGACCTGATCTGCATCTACGTGGCCATCGGCCAGAAGGCGCAGAAGGTGGCGCAGATCCTCGGCCTGCTGGAGGAGCGCGGGGCGCTGGAGCACACGGTCATCGTCTCGGCCACGGCTTCGGAGTCGGCGGCGCTGCAGTACCTGGCGCCCTACGCGGGCTGCGCCATCGGCGAAGAGTGGATGGAGCAGGGCAAGGACGTCCTGATCGTGTACGACGACCTGTCGAAGCACGCGTGGGCGTACCGCCAGGTGTCGCTCTTGCTGCGGCGGCCGCCGGGCCGCGAGGCGTACCCGGGCGATGTGTTCTACCTGCACAGCCGCCTTCTGGAGCGCTCGGCGAAGCTCGACGACGCATCGGGGGGCGGCTCGCTGACGGCCATGCCCGTCATCGAGACGCAGGCCAACGACGTGTCGGCGTACATCCCGACCAACGTCATCTCCATCACCGACGGACAGATATTCCTGGAGACGGACCTGTTCAACGCCGGCATCCGGCCGGCGATCAACGCGGGCATCTCGGTGAGCCGCGTAGGCAGCGCGGCGCAGCGCAAGGCGATGCGCCAGGTGGCCGGCCAGCTCCGGCTGGACATGGCGCAGTTCGCCGAGCTGCAGGCGTTCGCTCAGTTCGGCACGTCGGACTTGGATCCGGCCACGCGGCGACAGCTCGAACGCGGCCTGCGCGCGCAGGAGATCCTCAAGCAGCCTCAGTACTCGCCGCTGCCCATGCATCGGCAGGCGGAAGTCCTCTTCGCGCTCATCAACGGCTTCATCGACGATGTGCCGGTGGAGAGGGCTCGCGACTTCGAGAGCGCGTTCCACAAGTTCATGGAGAGCAGCCACCCGGACATCGGCAAGGCGATCGAGGACGAGAAGCTGATCTCGGACGCGACGGCGGAGAAGCTGCGGGCGGCGATCAGGCAGTTCAAGGAGAGCGTGCCCTTCTAGCGCCACGGCGCGGCGAAGGCGTGAGCGATGGCGAACATTAGAGTCATCCGGCGGCGCATCCGGAGCGTCCGGAACACGGCGAAGATCACGCGGGCCATGGAACTGGTGGCCGCGTCGAAGATGCGCCGGGCGCAGAACCGGGCGCTACAGGCGCGGCCGTACGCGGACAAGATCCAGGAGGTGCTGGCGCACTTGGCGGGCGGCGCGCAGCCGGAGGGGCCTCTGGCGCACCCGTTCCTGCAGGTCCGCCCGGCGGAGCGCGTGCTGGCGATCCACCTGACGCCCGACCGTGGACTGTGCGGGGGCCTGAACGCCAACCTCAACCGGCGCGCGGCCGCCTTCGCGCTGGAGCAGAGCGCGCTGGTGTCGTTCATCGCTGTCGGCAGGAAAGGGCGGGACTTCCTGAACCGGACGGGACAGGACATCGTCGCCGAGTTCACGCAGCTCGGCGACTACCCGGAGTCCATCGATACGCTTCCGATCTCGCGCGTGGCCATCGACGAGTACGTCGAGGGGCGGGCGGACCGCGTGTACATCGTCTATCCGCTGTTCGTGAACACCGTGACGCAGCGTCCGACGGTGCGCCAGCTTCTGCCCATCGAGCCGCCGGCCGAGGCCGAGGAAGCCGCCATGCGGAACGTCGAGTACATCTATGAACCGGACCCGGCGCAGGTGCTGGCGAATATCCTCCCGCGGTACGTGGAGATGGAGGTGTTCGAGGCGGTGCTGGAGACGTGCGCCAGCGAGCAGTCGGCCCGCATGGTCGCCATGCGGAACGCGACCGACGCCGCGAACGACATGATCGAGACCCTGACCCTCGTCTACAACAAGGCCCGCCAGGAGCAGATCACGAAGGAGCTGCTCGACATCGTGGGCGGCGTTGCGGCGCTCGAGGGATAGGAAGGACAGGCAATGACAACGGCTACGCAGGTTGAAGGTCGCGTCACGCAGATCATCGGCACGGTCGTGGACATCGAGTTTCCGGAGGGGCATCTGCCTGAGCTGTTCAGCGGCGTGCAGGTGAACTTCGACAGCGGCGAGGTGGTGATGACTGAGGTCGAGCAGCACCTGGGGAACAACTGGGTGCGCTGTCTGGCTATGGGCAGCACCGACGGCCTGCGCCGCGGCGCTCGCGCTGTGGACACTGGCCGCGCCATCGCCGTGCCTGTGGGTCCGAAGACGCTGGGGCGTCTGTTCAACGTGCTGGGCGAGCCGCTGGACGGCCTGGGCGACGTGGGCGCCGACGAAACGTGGCCCATCCACCGCAAGCCGCCCGGCTTCGAGGAGCAGTCGACGCAACTGCAGGTGCTGGAGACGGGCATCAAGGTCGTCGACCTCATCGCGCCGCTGGTGCGTGGCGGCAAGGTCGGTCTGTTCGGTGGCGCGGGCGTGGGCAAGACGGTGCTGATCAAGGAGCTGATCCGCAACATCGCGTCGGAGCACGGCGGCCGCTCGGTGTTCGCCGGCGTGGGCGAGCGCTCGCGCGAGGGAAACGACCTGTGGGTCGAGATGCAGGAATCGGGCGTCATGGACAAGACGGTGCTCGTTTTCGGCCAGATGAACGAGCCGCCCGGCGTGCGCCTGCGCGTCGGCCTGACGGGCCTGACGATGGCCGAGTACTTCCGTGACCGCGAGGGACAGGACGTCCTGCTGTTCATCGACAACATCTACCGCTACACGCTGGCGGGCATGGAGGTTTCGGCGCTCTTGGGCCGCATGCCGTCGGCCGTGGGATACCAGCCGACGCTCTCGACGGAGATGGGCGAGCTGGAGGAGCGCATCACGTCGACGAAGACGGGGTCGATCACGTCGTTCCAGGCGATCTACGTGCCGGCGGACGACTACACGGACCCCGGCGTGGCGACGACGTTCGGGCATCTCGACGCCGTGGTGGCGCTGGACCGAGGGCTGTTCTCGCAGGGCATCTACCCGGCGATGGACCCGCTGGCGTCGTTCTCGCGCGCGCTCGACCCGCTGGTGGTCGGCGAGGAGCACTATCAGGTGGCGCGGGGCGTGCAGGCGGTGCTGCAGCGGTACAAGGACCTGCAGGACATCATCGCCATCCTGGGCATCGAGGAGCTTTCGGAGGAAGACAAGCTGACGGTGGCACGGGCGCGCCGCATCCAGCGCTTCCTGAGCCAGGCGATGTACATGGGCGAGGTGTTCACCGGCATCCCGGGCCAGTACGTGCCGATCCGGGAGACGATCCGGGGGTTCAGGGAAATCCTGGACGGCAAGCACGACGCGCTGCCCGAGCAGGCGTTCTACATGGTCGGCTCCATCGACATGGCGGTGGAGAAGGCCGAGAAGATGGCGCGGGAGGGCCAGGAGTAGGGAGTGCCTCTCACCGTCGAGATAACGACGCCCGACCGCCAGGTCCTCCAGTTGGAGGGCGTGGATGAGGTCATCGCCCCGGGCGCGGAGGGCCAGTTCGCCGTGCTGCCGAAGCACGCGGCGTTCATGACGATGCTGGGACCGGGCGAGCTGATCCTCAAGCGCGGCAGCGACGAGACGCCCTTCGCCGTCACCGGCGGGTACTTCGAGGTCCGCAACGATCGCGTGATCGTCCTGGCCGACGCGGCCGAGCGCGCCGACGAAATCGACGTCGAGCGCGCCGAGGCTGCCCGCCGCCGCGCCGAGGAGCGTCTGCGGACGCGCGAGGCGACGGTCGACCTGGCGAAGGCGGAGGCGGCGCTGCGCCGCGCGCTCATCCGCCTACGCGTCGCCGAGCAGGTGCGGCGCAAGGCCGGCCCGCGAAGGCCCATCGAATAGACGCCCCTTTCTTTGGAGTGCTCGCTCTGAAGGCCACGCTCTAGCGTGGCGGAACGAGAGGATCCCGCCCCCAAAGACGGCCACCTTGAAAGGTGGCCTTCTTTGATTGGGTTGCGTTTGCAGCGTGGCAGAACGCGGGCCTGGCGGTCATTGCCCCAGGAAGGCCACGCTTCAGCGTGGCGGAACGGGACGTTCCCGCCCAACAAGGACGGCCACCTTGAAAGGTGGCCTTCATCCTTGGGCGCCGGAGGCGGTTGCCGGGAAAAGGCGAAGGCGTCCGCGCTCGGCGGACGCCTTCGGCGTGGCGACCCCGTCTGGAACGAGAGGGGGTTATTACGCCCGCACGGCCTCGGCCTCGGGCAGAAACTGCGTGTCGATCTTCGCCGACGCGTTGAAGAAGTCCTGTAGCGATTGGTTGAAGCGGTAGAAGGCGTCGCGGCGATAGCCGTCGTACGAGCGCGCGAAGCCGTCGGGCAGGTTGAGGTCGATGGTGTTAAGGGTGTGGTCGAGGTCGGCCGCGCCCTTCTCCCTGATGTTCTGGAGCATGTCCTTCCAGTTCTCGTAGGGCTGCTCCAGCCAGAAGTCGACGTCGCGAAGGTTGTTCTCGCTGATCTCGCGGATGCCGGCGCACTCGAAGGCCTCGAACGTAAGCTGGTAGACCTTGCCGCCGGCCTTCACCCCGACGGTGGTGTCGATGGTGCCGAGACGGCGGAAGGCGTCGTCGGCGTTCATGATGTTCTTCACAGCCTCGAACCATTCGATGG
>JBBITS010000024.1:0-475 GCA_037440665.1 Chloroflexota bacterium | reverse complement strand
AGCGTCCTGCGGCTACTGGAGTTCGGCCAGCAGCTCCGGGTTGATGGTGGCGTCGCGGTCGATGGTCGCCCACTTCAGGCGCGCCAGGTACTGCTCGATCTGGCGGCGTCGCATCTGGCCGTAGACCTCCAGGCCGCGGGCGACGCCGTCGCGCCCGCCGCCGAAGAGCACGGCCCAGGCCTCGCGGTTTGCGGCGTCGCGGCTATCGGCGACCAGCAGCGACTCGCCCTTCTCCAGGTAGCGTTCGACTTCGTGGCGGCGGCCGGGGCGCTCGAGCAGCAGGTACTTGAGGTGGGCCGCGCCGTAGGCGACGTGGCGGGCCTTGTCCTGCATGGCCAGACGGAAAATGAGCTTCTCGGCCGGGTTCCGGGCGTAGCGCTCGCCGTACTGGTGTTCGGTCAGCGTGAAGCTGTCGTTCAGGACCATCTGGATCGCCACCATCTCGGTGAAGTTGCGCGCGTCGACGATCGACCGG
>JBBITS010000023.1:9844-17302 GCA_037440665.1 Chloroflexota bacterium | reverse complement strand
GAGGAGGAGCGAAGCAAACATGGCCAAGCAGAAGTTCGAACGGACGAAGCCGCACGTCAACGTCGGCACCATCGGCCACGTCGACCACGGCAAGACCACGCTCACGGCCGCCATCACGAAGTATCTGGCGATGAAGCAACTGGCGTCCTTCCGCGACTTCTATAGCATCGACAACGCGCCCGAGGAGCGGGCGCGCGGCATCACCATCGCCATCGCCCACGTCGAGTACGAGACCGACAAGCGACACTACGCCCACGTCGACTGCCCTGGCCATGCCGACTACATCAAGAACATGATCACGGGCGCCGCGCAGATGGACGGCGCCATCCTCGTAGTGGCGGCGCCCGAAGGGCCCATGCCCCAGACGCGGGAGCACATCCTGCTCGCGCGCCAGGTCGAGGTGCCGAACATCGTCGTCTTCATGAACAAAGTCGACCAGATGGACGACCCGGAGCTGCTGGACCTGGTCGAGTTGGAGTTGCGCGAACTGCTAACCAACTACCAGTTCCCGGGCGACGAGATCCCCATCATCCGCGGCAGCGCCCTTAAGGCGCTGGAGTCCTCCTCACAGGACCTGAACGCCGAAGAGTACAAGTGCATCCAGGAGTTGATGGATGCGGTCGACAACTACATCCCAACGCCGGCGCGCCCCAAGGACAAGCCGTTCCTGATGCCCATCGAGGACGTCTTCGGCATCAAGGGCCGCGGCACGGTAGTGACCGGCCGGATAGAGCGCGGCATCGTGAAGACCGGCGACGAGATCGAGATCGTCGGCATCAAGGAGACGCGGAAGACCGTCGTCACGGGCGTCGAGATGTTCAAGAAGACGCTGGACGAGGGTGAGGCCGGCGACAACGTGGGCTGCCTCCTGCGCGGCATCGAGCGCGAGGACGTGGAGCGGGGCCAGGTGCTGGCAGCTCCGGGTTCCATCAAGCCACATACCGACTTCGAGGGCGAGGTGTACGTGCTTTCCAAGGAAGAGGGCGGCCGCCACACCCCGTTCTTCAACGGCTACCGGCCGCAGTTCTACATCCGCACCACCGACGTCACAGGCGCCATCCAGCTTCCCGAGGGCGTGGAGATGGTGATGCCGGGCGACAACATCAAGATGCAGATCACGCTGATCCAGCCCATCGCCATCGAGGAAGGCCTCCGCTTCGCTATCCGCGAGGGTGGCCGCACGGTCGGCGCGGGCGTCGTGACGGCGGTCAAGAAGTAGAAGGAAACAAGACCCCCGCTTCGCCGGCCGGCGGGCGGGGCAGCCTGTCTCATGGCGAAGAAGGAAGACCGGATCATCATCACGCTCGCCTGCACCGAGTGCAAGGAGCGGACCTACACGACCGAGAAGAACCGCCGCAACGATTCAGACCGTCTGGAGTTGCGGAAATACTGCCCGCGGTGCCGGCGCCACCAGCCGCACCGCGAGGTGCGGTAGGACGGGGAGTTACGTGAGCAGGAGCCTGCGCAGGCACCCTCTGTCGGCCAAGCCGTCCGTCCGCGGGCCGTCGCTGAAGTCGGCGATGGCGCGGCCGCAGCCCAAGGCTCAGGCGCCCCGGGAGGCCAAGGGCGGCCGGCGCCTGAGCGCGCCCGGCCCCATCGCCGAAGTCGTCTCCGAGCTGCGGAAGGTCACCTGGCCCTCGCGAGAGGACACGATAAACCTCACGGTGGTGGTTCTCATCGTCTCCCTCATTGTCGGAGCGTTCCTGGGCGGGGTAGACATCTTCTTCAACTGGCTCATCGAGAACACTCTGTTCAAGCTCCGCGGGTAGGCCATGGTGAACGAATACGAACCCACCACAGCCGCCGCGGAAGAAACGGCCACCGGCGCTCTTGAGACGCAGCCGACCCCCACGGAAGAGGCCACCCTTGAGGAAGAGGCTTTCCAGGAGGGCCGCGCCTGGTACGTCATCCACACCTACTCCGGCTATGAGAACAAGGTGAAGACGAACCTCGAGCACCGCATCCAGTCGATGGACGCCACCGACCTCATCTACAAGGTCGTGATCCCCACCGAGGACGAGATCGAGATCCGCGAAGGCCAGCGGCGGACGGTCGCCCGCAAGATTTTTCCGGGCTACGTGCTGGTGCAGATGATCGAGCTGAAGGCGGAGGACGACCCCAGGGCGACGCCGGACGAGCGCGTGCAGTCGAGCCGGGCCTGGTTCGTCGTCCGCAACACGCCGGGCGTGACGGGGTTCGTCGGCTCGGGCACACGGCCTGTGCCGCTGGAGCCGGCCGAGGTGAAGCGCATCCTGACGCAGATGCGGCTGGAGGCACCCAAGGTCAAGGTTGGCTTCCAGGTCGGCCAGAACGTCCGCATTGTGGACGGCCCGTTCCAGGACTTCGTCGGCCAGGTGGACGACATCAACCTGGAGAAGGGCAAGGTGAAGGTGCTGGTCTCGTTCTTCGGGCGGGAGACGCCCGTGGAGTTGGACTTCCTGCAGGTGGAGCGGCTGTAGCGTTCAGCCGGTTCATTCGATACACTCTCGCGGGCGACCCGAGCGGTCGCTTTGCCTTGTGAGAAGCAAACATGGCCAAGAAGGTACGAGCCGTAATCAAGCTGCAGATTGAGGCCGGGAAGGCTAATCCGGCGCCGCCCGTAGGCCCGGCGCTGGGTCAGCACGGCGTCAACATCATGGGCTTCTGCAAGGAGTACAACGAGAAGACCGCCTCGCAGGCCGGGACGATCGTCCCCGTGGAGATCACGGTCTACGAGGACCGGTCGTTCACGTTCGTCCTCAAGACATCGCCAGCCTCGGAGATGCTGAGGCGCGCCGCGGGCGTCGAGAAGGGCAGCCCGGCCCAGAAACGCGACAAGGTGGGGTCGGTCACGCGCGACCAGGTGCGGCAAATCGCCGAGGTGAAGATGCGCGACCTGAACGCCCACGACGTCGATCAGGCGATGAAGATGATCGAAGGGACCGCCCGGTCCATGGGCATAGAGGTAACGTAGCCATGGCGAAGCGCGGCAAGCAGTACAGAGAGAAGGCCGCCCTCATCGAGGAGGGCAAGCTCTACCCGCCTGCCGAGGCCATCGGGCTTGTCAGGCAGACCTCGTACGCAAAGTTCGACGAGACGGTCGAGCTGCACTTCCGCACCGGTCTGGACGCGCGCCACGCCGAACAGCAGGTGCGCGGCACGGCGCTGCTGCCTCACGGCCTGGGCAAGACGGTCCGCGTGCTCGTGTTCGCCGAGGGCGAGGGCGCCCGCATCGCCAAAGAAGCGGGCGCCGACTACGTCGGCTCGGACGACCTGATAAAGCAGATCGAGGGTGGCTGGACGGACTTCGATGTGGCGCTGGCAGCGCGCGAGCTGATGGGGAAGGTCGGCCGGCTGGGCCGGGTCCTAGGCCCGCGCGGCCTGATGCCGAACCCGCGCTCGGGCACGGTCGTAGACGCGCAGGACCTGGCCAAAGCCGTGAACGACGCCCGCCAGGGCCGCGTGGAGTTCCGCCTAGACCGCACGGCGCTGATGCACGTGCCCATCGGCAAGGTGAGCTTCGGCGAAGAGAAGCTCCTCGACAACATGGCCGTGCTGGTGAGCGAGATCGCGAAGGCGAAGCCGCAGGGCGCCAAAGGCCAGTACATCCGGTCGATCACCCTCACGACGACTATGGGCCCCGGCATCAAGCTCGACTTGAACGAGACGATGGCGCTGCAGCCGAGCCTCTAGCAGCCGACCAGCTTCGTCACAGAACAAACGCAAAGGCCGCTCGAGAGAGCGGCCTTGTTGTTGCCTGCGCGCGTCGACTACAGCCAGGTCAGCGCGTAGATCAGGTAGACGGCACCGGCGACAGCCATCGTCAGCAGGAACCACAGGCCGAAGAAGGACGAGCCTGTGGTCTGCGGCGCGCCGTGTTCGTCATGAGCGCCGCCGTGGGGATCGCTCACGATGCGCCCTCCCCTCCCTCGGCGCCTGCTGGGGCGGCGGCTGCCGGAGCCGCGGTTCCTAGCACAGCGGCTTCGAGCAGTTCGGCGATGTCCATCGCCTTCATGCGCTTCTCTTCGTCGGGCTGCACCGTTGGGATGCCGTCTTCGAACATCTGGATGCAGAGAGGGCACGCCGTGGCGACGATCTTCGCTCCTGTGTCCTGCGCCTCCTGCGTGCGGACGTGGTTAATACGGGCGCCCTTGGTCTCCTCGAACCACATGTGACCGCCGCCCGCGCCGCAGCAGAAGCTCGTCTGGCGGCTGCGGGGCATCTCGACCAGGTCGGCACCGGGCAGGGCGCCCAGCACCTCGCGCGGGCCATCGTAGACGTTGTTGTGACGGCCCAGGTAGCACGAGTCGTGGAAGGTGATCTTCTCGGCGCTGGCCTGTGAAGGTTTGAGCCTGCCCTGCTTCACGAGCCCGGCCAGGAACTCCGAGTGATGGACGACCTCGAACTGGCCGCCGAAGTCAGGGTATTCGTTCACCATGGTGTTGAAGCAGTGCGGGCAGTTGGTGATGATCTTCCTGACGCCTTTCGTCTTCAGCGTAGTCACCACCTGCTCGGCCTGCATCTGATAGAGGTACTCGTTGCCCAGGCGGCGGGCCGGGTCGCCTGTGCACGACTCCTCTTCGCCCAGGCAGCCGAAGCCGACCTTCGCCTCCATGAGCAGCCGGGCGACGGCGCGCGTGATGGGGATGTTGCGGTCCACCAGCGCACCTGAGCAACCCACCCAGTACAGGTATTCCTGGCCGTCGTAAGCCGGGATGTCCAGGCCCTCCATCCACGACGTGCGGGTGTACGTCGTGCCGCGCCACGGGTGGCCGCGCTGCTCGAGCTGCATGAGCGTCGCGGCGGCCGTCTCGGGCATGTTCGATTCCATCATGACCAGCGCGCGGCGCATGTCGAGGATCGCCGGGACGTGCTCGATGAACACGGGACACTGGTACATGCAGGCGCCGCAGGTCACGCAGTCCCAGATGGGGTTGAAGCCGACGACGTCGATCAGCGCCTCTCGCGGAGGCGAGTCTTCGACTTCCTTACGCTCGCCATCTCCGCGCAGGGCGGCCGGGCGTATGGGCGTAACGAGCTGCTCGGCGAGATGACGGCCGTCGTGCTGGATCTTCTTCGGCGAGAGGTCCTTGCCCGTCAGGAACGCCGGGCAGTTGATCTCGCAGCGCCCGCACTCAGTGCAGGTGTAGAAGTCGAGCATCTGCTTCCAGGTGAAGTCGGTGACCTTCGAGACGCCGAAAGATTCACCTGCCTCCAGCTTCGCCTCGAAGTCGCGGATGGGCTCCAGGCGGCCGGTCGGCGTCAGGTGGCGGAAGAAGACGTTGAACACTACCGACAGGACGTGCGAGTGCTTGGAGAAGACCAGGTAGTTGAGGAACGTCAGGAAGGTGAGCAGGTGTTGCCACCACCAGACGTTCAGCCAGGCCTCCATCGCGCCTCGGCTCAGGTCCATGTCCTCCCAGACGCTGGCGAGGCCGCTGGCGGCGAAGGCGTACGACTCCTTGTGGACGTCGTGCAGAGCGAACAGGAAGCTGTTGGTGAAGATGTCGGTGACCATCATCCAGAAGATGAGGAAGAGGATCACCCAGGCGTCGCGGTTGAAGGTCATGCGCGGCGGCTTCCAGAGGAGGCGCTGCGCGGCGGCCATGACGCAGCCAACGATGACCAGCAGGTTGAACGCGTCCATCACGGGACGGAAGTAGGCGTAGGGCTCGTCGAAGATGTTCTCCAGGCTGATGTCGTTGTAGACGCCTTCGAGGATGAAGTTGAGCGTCCTGATCTGGAGGACGATGAACCCCCAGAAGATAAGTGAGTGCAGGATGCCCGAGTACCAGTAGCGCTTGCGCGTGGCCACGCGCAGGTTGCCGAGCACGTAGGGGATCATCTGCGCCAGGCGCTCGGGCAGGCGGTCAAAGCGGTTGTCCGGCCGCCCCGACGCGAAGACCCTCACGCGCTGACCCGCCGCGAAGGCGAAGAATGCTATGGCGCCGAAGAACAACAGGTAGAAGAAGATCAGGCCGGGGAAGTCGTTGGAGGGGACCACGCTGTCTCCTGGGGACTGTCAATCCGCGCTTCTGGCGCTCCGGACTGAAGCGATCTTAGAGCCCAGTTCCGGTAGGGGCAAACGCGCAAAGTCGTGACGGAGCGTCACGACCGCGTTGACCGTGTGCGAACGCCTGTTCTAGCCTCGGCGCTGACTTCACGAAGCGCAGATCCCCGCCCGCGCGGGGAAGATAAGGAGGCATCACCTGTGGCCCTGACCCTTGCCGAGGCGTCCAAGCTCTCCAACGACGTCCTGCTCTCCGGCGTCATCGAGACGATCATCCAGGAGAGCCCAGTCCTCCAGGCGTTGCCGTTCATCGAGATCGTCGGGAACGGCCTGACGTACAACCAGGAGAACATGGCGGCCGCGGCGTCGTTCTACGACGTCGGCGACGCCTGGGACGAGAGCACGCCGACGTTCACGCAACAGACGGCGACGCTGAAGATCCTGGGCGGCGACGCCGACATCGACAACTTCCTCATCGCCACGCGCAGCAACGTGCAGGACTTGGAGGCCGCCATCGTCCAGCTCAAGGCGAAGGCGGTACAGCAGACGTTCGACGGCATCGACAGGCTCACGCCAGGCGGCCAGACGCTGAGCATGGGCGTCAACGGCGGCTCGTTGACGCTGGCGAAGCTCGACGAACTCATCGACATGGTCAAGGGCGGCAAGCCCGACATGCTTCTGATGAGCAAGCGGACGCGGCGCTCGCTCAACAACCTGGCCCGGACATCGGGCAGCTTCCTGGAAGCCGACCGCAACGAGTTCGGCCAGATGATGCAGTACTACGACGGCATACCGCTGGGTATCTGTGACGTCATCGCCGACGACAAGACCGTTGGATCGAGCACAGACTGCTCGACGGTGTACGCGGTGAAGTTCGGCGAGGGCGCGCTGGCCGGTCTGACGTCGCCGGGCGGTCTTCAGGTCGAGCGCGTCGGCAGCCTAGAGACCCGCGACGCCACGCGCACGCGCGTGAAGTGGTACGTGAGCCTGGCGCTCTTCAACACCGTGAAGATCGCGAAGCTCACCGGCGTCCGTCCGTAACGGGAGGCGCGAGATGGAGCACGACAACGAACTCGTGACGTTGCAGGAAGAACTGGCGGCCGCCCGCTCGGAGATCGAGCGGCTGCAGGCGACCGCCGCCGACCGCGAGGCGCGGGCGGCGACGCTGGAACAGGAGGCGGCATCCCTCCGCGAGCGCCTGACCTCGGCCGAGTCCGAGCTGACGGCCCGCGCTGAGACGCTGGCCGCCGCCGAGGAGCAGACACGCTCGCTGGGCGAGCGTCTGACGGCGGCGACCGCGAAGTACCGTGACCTAGCGCTAGCAGCCGCGCCCGACGTCCCGGCCGAACTGGTGGCGGGCGAGAGCATCGAGGACATCGAGGCGGCGCTGGAGGCGGCGAGCCGCACCGTGGCGAAGGTCCGCGACCACCTCGAGGCGCGTGCCCGCGCCGGTCACGCCCCCGCGGGCG
>JBBITS010000023.1:5163-9805 GCA_037440665.1 Chloroflexota bacterium | reverse complement strand
GAGAAGATCCGCCGGGGGCTGGAGCGTCAGTAGAGGGTCGCAGCGGGGCCGTCAAGAACCAAGGGGCAGGCCATGGCCTGCCCCTTCCTCTCCTGCTGCGGCCCTACAGGCTTGGCTTCTCCGGCCCTGCCGGAATGACGTGCACGACCTCGCGGCGGACGGACATCTCGACGTTCTTCTCGCGGTCGAGGGCAAGACGGAAGTAGACGTAGCCCGGCAGCTCGATCTCGATGTCGCGCTCGTTCGCCGAACCATCGAGGCGGATGAACAACCGGTAAGTTTCGGCCCCTATGATCTCGTCCACCACTGTCCCACAGAACACGTTGTGGCGCCCGGCGTAACTCTCGGCTTCGGGCGGCTTGATCATGATCTGCGTCGGGCGGATGCAGACGTCGACGGCGTCGCCGCCACGCAGGCACCGCTCGCCGGCCAGCGCCTCCAGGCGCACTCCGTTCCATTGCAGGCGCGCGACGCCACTCTCAACGCCCGTGACCGTGGCGGGCAGGACGTTCCGCGTGCCGACGAAGCCCGCGACCCGCCTCGTGGCCGGGCGATAGAAGACGTCCTCGCGCGAACCTTGTTGCAGTACGCGCCCGCCATCGATGACGACGATGCGCTGGCCCAGCAGGAAGGCGTCGGCGAGATCGTGCGTGACGATCAGGGCCGTGATAGCCGTGCGCCTCTGCAGCGCCACCAGCTCGTCGCGCAGCTCGCCGCGGATGGCGACGTCAAGCGCTCCGAAGGGCTCGTCGAGAAGCAGCGTGTCCGGCCGGAAGGCGAGGGCGCGGGCGAGCGCGACCCGCTGCTGTTGCCCTCCCGACAGCTCGTCAGGGCGGCGCGCGCCAAGGCCCTCGAGGCTCATAAGCGACAGCATCTCCCGAACGCTCGCCTCGCGCTCGGAGCGGGCCATGCCGCGCAGGCCGTAAGCGATGTTGCCCGCGACCGTCAGATGGGGGAACAGGGCGTAGCGCTGCGGCACGTAGCCCACGCGGCGCTCCTGCGGCGGCAGGTTCACACCGGCGTCGCTGTCGAACAGCACCCGCCCGCCCGTCGCGATGCGGCCGGCGTCGGGGCGCGCGATGCCCGCGATGGCCTGTAGCGTCAGGCTCTTGCCCGCGCCGGAAGGCCCGAAAAGGACGACCCGCTCGGCGCCGGCGGTGAACTCGGCGTCGAGGCGAAAGCCTGGGAGTTGTCGCTGGATGCGTACGTCAAGCATTGGTCAGGGAGGGCAGCTATCAGCTTTCAGCCGTCAGCTATCAGCTTTCAGCTTTCAGCGGTCAGCGCCCTGCCTCCTCCACTCCTAGTTTGCAGCTTCGAACCTCCAATCACCGCTCGACCAGACGCGTCGCGCTGCTGAAGACCAGCAGGCTCAGCAGGCTGATGGCGATAAGCAGCAGCGCGGTGGCGTTGGCGCGGGCCATGTCGCCCCCCTGCACGGCGTCGTATATCGATACGGGCATGGTGCGCGTCTTGCCTGGGATGTTGCCGGCGATCATGATGGTCGCGCCGAACTCGCCGATGGCGCGGGCGAAGGCCAGCGCGACGCCGGCTGCGACGCCACGCATGGCCAGCGGCAACGTGACGGTGAAGAAGACCTCGACGTGGGAGCGCCCGAGCGTCGCCGCCACGCGCTCCAGCTCCCTGTCGACGCCCTCGAACGCCGCCTGCGCCGTGCGGATGAGGAGAGGCGCCGAGAGCACGGCGGCGCCGATTGCCGCACCCTGCCACGTGAACACGACGCGCCAGCCGATCTCATCTTCAAGGAAGCGCCCGAACGCGCTGCCGCGACCGAGGCCACGTAGAAGGTAGTAGCCAACGACCGTCGGCGGCAGTACCAGCGGCAGCGTCACCAGCGCCGTCACGAGGTCACGCCCGCGGAAGCGGTAGCGCGCCAGCGCCCACGACAACGGCAGCCCGACGACGACGCACAGCAGCGTCGCCAGCCCGGCCACCTGCAGGGAGATGCGGACGTCGTCGAGCTCGATGCCGCTCATTGCTGAGCCTCCTCTCCAGACACGAAGCCGTACTTCTCCATCACGGGTCTGGCCTCGGGGCCCGTGATGAACGCGATGAATCGTCGCGCCAGCGCCGGATCGTCGCTAGAGGCGGCGACGACGGCCGCCTGGACGAGCGGCGCGTAGAGTTCAGCATCAACGACCTCGTAGGCCAGCGCTTCGCCCTTCTGGATCGCGAGCGACAGGGGGACGACGCCCGCCTGCGCGTCGCCCGTCTCGACAAACGCGATCGCCTGCGCCGCGTTTTCGCCGAAGACGAGCTTCGGCTCGATAGCATCCCACAGGCCAGCGTTGACCAGCGCATCCTTCGCGATACGGCCGTAAGGTGCGTGGTCAGGGTTCGCGATGGCGACGCGACGGATGCGTTCGTCCAGCAGCGATTCTATGCCTTCCATGACGATGCCAGAGTCGTGGCGCGTCACCAGGACTATGCGTCCTATGGCGTACACGGCCCTGCTCCCGTCCACGACGATGCCAGCGGCGGCCAGGCGGTCCACGTACTCCTCGTCGGCCGAGGCGAACACATCCGCGGGCAAACCTTCCTCGATCTGCGTGGCCAGGTTGCCCGACGAACCGAAGACGAACTCGACGTCGCAGGCACAAGCCGCCTCGAACGCCGTCGCCAGCGCCTCGAAGGCCGGGCGGACGTCGGAGGCGGCGGCGACGGTGACAGACGGACGCGATTCGCCACCGCACCCGGCCGATGCGGCGAGCGTCAGCGCGATGGTGGCGAGAGCTAAGACGCGCCTCACGACGCGGTCTCCTGACGCAAGGCGTCCCGGTAGCGGTCGAGCCAGCGCAGCGTGCTCTTGGCGGCCGTGACCTTCGAGTCCAGCACGAGGTGGTCGAAGCTGTCGGGCGTCAGCGCCTCGCGCTCGGCGTTGGCGTCGCCGACGTAGCGCTCCAGTTCGGCGATCTGACGGCTGAGGAGGCCAGCGCCGCCGTCGGGCGATAGCCGGCGGGCGAAGTAGAGCTTAAGGAGCAGGTCGCGGCGCACCTCGCGCAGACGCCTCACGGGCGCTTCGAGCCAGTGGGCCAATGCGTCGGCACCCGGCTCCGTCACATGGAAGCGCGTGCGCGGCGGGTAGGTGTCCGGCTCCGGCTCTCCTTCGATGAGGCCGTCGGCCTCCAGGTCGTGCAGGAGCTGGTAGACGGTCGGCGGGTTCAGGGGCACGACCTGGCTGAGGCCAGCGCTTTCGCGCAGCCGTCGCACCAGGTCGTAGCCGTGCCCGGGCCGAAGGCGCACGAGGCCGAGAAGAGCGTAGTGGGCGACGGAGGGGCCGTACCTGGTTCGCGGCATAGTCAGAGAATGAATAGTCGAGAGATGACGTCCCGTCAAGAGACAAACGGACGTAGCCTAGGGCCAGAGCGCCCGGAAACGGAAAACGCCGCCGGTTGTCCCGACGGCGTCTGATTGCGTACCGAGGCTTTGGCTCAGGCGACAGGGGTCTTGAGTTCCGCGCCGCACTCGCCGCAGAACCTGGCGCTAGTCTTGTTCAGCGCGCCGCAGCTCGCACACTCGGCGGCTGCCGTGACGGCCGACGCGCCAGGGGCCGGGGGCGCGGCCGCGGCCCCCGACGAGGCGGACTGCGCGACCTGCGCCTGGGACTCGTCCTTGAGTTCGCGGCGGAACTCACGGATGGACCGGCCCAGCACGCCGCCGATGTCCGCCAGCTTGCCCACGCCGAAGACCAGCGCGATGACGATGACGATGAGAATGAGTTCCGGCGCCCCGAGGCCGAACGGACCCGCAGCAAGCATGGCCTGTCTCCTAACCTGCCGCTCGTGTTTCGAGAGGCAGTTCAGCCTAGCACCGGCCTTTTCGGCCCGTCAAGGAAGGTAAGAGGTTGACGCAGGGTCCATCTGGCAGGTAGGTTCGACCAACCGGCCGGCCTATCAACCTGCGAGCGCCATGGACCAGGACCTCTGCTTCACGCCAGCGTCCGACCTCGTGTCGGCCTACCGGCGGCGCGAGCTGTCGCCGGTTGACGTCACGCGCGCGGTACTCGAGCGCATCGACCGCGTGAACCCCGCGCTCAACGCCTACGTCACTCTGTGCCCGGACGACGCCCTGCGCGACGCGCGCGCCTCGGAAGAGGCGTGGCGCAGGGGCGAGCCCAGAGGTCCATTGGACGGTGTGCCCGTGTCAATCAAGGACCTCAACCCGGTGAAGGGCGTGCGCACGACGTGGGGTTCGCTGATCTTCCGCGACTTCGTGCCCGATGCCGACGCGCCCGTCGCCGAGCACCTGCGTCGCAGCGGCGCGACCATCCTCGGCAAGACGAACACGCCGGAGTTCGGCTCGGCGCCCTACACCGACAACGCCGTGTTCGGGCGCACGAACAATCCGTGGGACCTCGAGCGGACGCCGGGCGGCTCCAGCGGCGGCGCGGGCGCGGCCGTCGCGGCGGGCCTCGGCCCCGTCGCTCAGGGCAGCGACGGCGGCGGCTCCATCCGCATCCCGGCTTCGTTCTGCGGCGTATACGGCATCAAGCCGACCTACGGCCGCATCGCGCGGACGTCGGCCTCGGCGAGCTGGGCGACGGTCTCGCACCAGGGGCCGCTGACGCGGACGGTCTTGGACGCGGCGCTCTTTCTCGACGCCGCGGGCGGCCGGCATCCCGCCG
>JBBITS010000023.1:312-5153 GCA_037440665.1 Chloroflexota bacterium | reverse complement strand
ATCACTTGCCGCCCGATCCGTTTTCGCTGCCGAAGGCCAGCCCTGCGTTCGCCGACGTGATCGATGAGGGCATCGACGGCCTGCGCGTGGCGTGGAGCGCCGACCTCGGCTGGGCCGTCGTGGAGCCAGAGGTCGAGCGGCTGTGCCGCGAGGCGGCGTTCCGCCTCGCCGACGCGGGCGCGACGGTCGTCGAGGAGACGCCGCAGATCCTCGACCCGGCTTCGACGCGCACGTTCTTCAACATCACGGCGGCCGAGGACGCGGCGTACTTCTCCCGTTTCTCCGACGAGCAGCTCGCGCTGCTCACACCCGAAGCCAGGTCGTTCCTCGACTACGGGCGGGAGCTGCCGGCGGTGGAGCTGGTGAAGGCGAACGAGCGCCGGTGGGAGCTGCGGGCGCAGCTCCAGTCGTTCTTCGAGCGCTACGACCTGCTCATGACGCCGGTGCTGTCCATCACCGCCTTTCGCCACGGCGAGGACATGCGCGAGGTGGCCGGACAGCGTGTGCGGCCCTTCGGATGGATGCCGTTCACGGCGACGTTCAACCTCACGGGGCAGCCGGCGGCGAGCGTGCCTTGCGGCTTCTTGAACGGCCTGCCCGTGGGCGTGCAGATCGTGGGCGCGCCGTACCGCGACGACCTCGTCCTGCGGGCGAGCCGCGCGCTGGAACAACTTCTCCCGTGGGCGGAGCATATCCCGCAGGCCGCCCGATGACAGAGGCGCGATCATGACCCGGCGCTGGGGCCTGAGCTTCCCTCTGGACGGCGTGTCGCTGGACCGCCACGTCGAGGTCTTGCGCCTCGCCGAGGAGCTGGGCTACACCGACGCGTGGTCATACGAGGTCGATGGTACCGACGCGTTCGTGCCTCTGGGCATCGCGGCGGCGGCGACGACGAAGCTGCGTCTGGGCACGGCCATCGCCAACGTGTATACGCGCGGGCCGGCGACGCTGGCGATGACGGCTTCGACCATCGCGCAGGCGGCGCCGGGGCGCTTCTGTCTCGGCGTGGGCGCGGGCTCGCCTGCCATCGTCGAGAACTGGAATGGACAGACGTGGGAGCGGCCGCTGCAGCACGTCCGCGATTACGTGACCGTGCTGCGCAAGGCGCTGGCAGGCGAGAAGGTCACCGAGAACCTTCCGACTCTGTCCGTACAGGGCTTCCGGCTATCGAGGCGGCCGTCAGAAGACGTGCCCATATTCATCGCGGCGCTGAGGCCGGCCATGCTGCGTCTGGCGGGCGAATTGGCCGACGGCGTCATCCTGAACTGGCTCTCGCCCGCCGATGTTTCGAAGGCCGTGGGCGCCGTACGCGACGCCGCGCAGGCCGCCGGCCGCGATCCCGGCGCCATCGAAGTGGCGTGCCGCATCTTCGTCTGCATGTCCGAGCAGCGCGACTTCGTTCAGGCGCTCACGCGGCGCACCATCGCCGGGTACATGACGACGCCCGCCTACGCCAGCTTCCAGGAATGGCTCGGCCGAGGCGAGGCGCTCGCCCCCATGCAGCGAGCGTGGCAGGCCGGTGACCGCCGCGCCGCCACGGAAGCCATCCCGCAGGCCGTCATCGACGACCTGTTCGTTCACGGGAGCGGCGAGCGCTGCCGGGAGCGGGTCGAGGCCTACCGCGCGGCGGGCGTGACCGTGCCCCTGCTGCACTTCGCGCCGACGACCATCGACCCGGCGCAGATGGGCCAGCTTCAGATTGAGGCCATACGGGTGCTGGCCCCCAGGTAAACCTCGCTAACCTAGGTAGGTTCAGAGCCACCGCCTTCCGTCCGATTCCTAACACTGTAAGGGTCTGCGCGAACAGCGCGGGAGGTTCGGCATGCTGGCGCTGAATCTATTCGAACGCTCGGTCGCGGCTTCGCTCGAAGCCCGCGGCTGGCAGGTCTACCGTCCGATTCGCCCCGGAGGCGCAGACCTGCTGGCGCGTCACGCGGGTACCGGCAAGACCGTTCGGCTACGCGTCCTGGGAAGCTGGACCGAGGGCGGCGACGATGGCCAGTGCTACGGCCGGTTCATCTTCCAGCCGCAGGACGCGCGTGAGTTGATGGAGACGACCGATTTCCACGTGTTCGTGTGGCCGCGGGACGAGCGGGACGACGGCGCGAGGACGCCCTTCGATCAGGCGCTCGTCGTGCCCACCGACGAACTCGTTCACAGGCTGAACGGAGCAGGATGGCCTGTAGAAGACTCGACTCTACGAGTGGAGCTGTGGTTCGCGCGCACGCCCGAAGGCGCGATCCTGGATGTCAGCCCCGCGCGCACGGCAGGCCGGGACGACTACAGCGACTTTTACGAGAACTGGGACCAGCTCGACCCGCTCCTTTCGCTCGCCGCCTAGCGCCTCTCTGACGGCCACGCGCGCCGCCCTGCTACCGCCCATCCACTAACGTGACCCGCGGCTAGCGCTGGTATATCATGGCGCCGTTCGCCACACTCCCGGAGGCAGACTGGCGAGCAGAGGGAAGTGTTCTCATGGCCATTCTCGCAAGGATCGCGTTTGGGCTACTGCTGGCCTGGGCCGTCATCACACTGCCGCTCATCTGGATGGCGCGAGTCTGGATTCGCGAGCGCTACGGACGTGGCGGGCCTTTCCCGGCCAGCGCGGCGAACGCCCTTCTTAACCCGCTGCGCAGGCGCATCCACCCGGCGCGGGAGATGCTCGAGCGCTTCGGCCTCGGCCCGGGTCAGACAGCGCTGGAGCTCGGACCCGGGCCCGGCTACTTCACCATCGAGGCGAGCCGCCTGACGGGCGAGGGCGGGCGTGTCATCTGCCTGGACATCCAGCCGGGGATGATCGCGCGCCTGCGGGAGCGGCTGGCCGAGGCCAACGTCCAGAACGCGCGCCTTATGGTCGGCGACGCCACGAAGCTGCCGCTGAAGGACGGGTGCGTGGACACGGCGTTCCTCGTGACGGTCCTGGGCGAGGTCCCGGACCGTCTGGCGGCGCTGGCCGAGCTGCGGCGCGTCATGAAGCCGGGCGGCGTCCTCTCATTCGCCGAGACTCTTACCGACCCCGACTACATGCTCAAGGACACCCTGCGCGACCTCTGCCGCGCCCGCGGGTTCGCGTATGTGGACGAACACGGGCACTTCCTGGGCTACAGCATGCGCTTCGCGGCCGCGTCCGAGGCTACGGCCAGCGCCGGGAGTCAGGCGGCAGCAGCTCGGTGATGGAGCGAACGATGCGGTCGGGGCGCGCGTCCGCGCCGTCGGGCAAGCCTGCTCCGGCGGCGTCCACCCAGACGCCGTAGAGGCCGAGGCGCTGCGGCGCCGCGACGTCCCACTCAAGGTTATCGCCCACGCTCCACGCGTCCGCTGGCTCCGCGTTCAGCGCGCGCAGCGCCGCGCGGTACACGCGCTCGTCAGGCTTGCCTGCGCCGAACTCGCCCTCGACGAAGATCGCATCGAACAGCGGCGTGAGGGCGAATCGATCGATCTTGGCGCGCTGAGCGGCAGCGCTTCCGTTGGTCAGGAGAGCGAGCCGGACGCCGCGATGGCGGAGCGCCGCGAGCGTGTCGACGGCGCCGGGAAACGGTTGCGTGGCAGTCTCACGGATGTCCCACAGTCGTTCTGCCATCTCGGTCGCCAGGCCGGGGAGCGCGACGCCGATCTGCTCCATCGCCCGTGCGACAATGAGGGCGGTCGCGGCGCGCAGGTCCATCCTCCCCTCGCGATGGCGGGCAGGATCCGACCAGTACCAGGTTCGCTCCCGTTCGACAGCGCCGCGCAGGGAGCCCGAGTCGAGACCATGGACCCGCGACGCCGCCTCCTCGCAGACCGTCCGCCAGGCACCATCGCGGCTCCCGCTGTCGTCGAGGATGGTGTCGTCCAGGTCCACAAGCATCGCCGGCGGTAGCCGCATACGCTAACCTCCGTCACCTCAGTCATACACGCCATCGGCGCGGGCCGCCAGCGCCCCTGATCGCAAGCCAGAGGTTCCGTATCATGCGGCGAGCATCCGGACGCCCGCGCAGCCCCTGGTACAAGGTCGGAGGAGAACCCAGCGTGGACGAGCGCAAGATTCCGGTCATCATCGGCGCAGCCCAGTACACTCACCGGCCGGACGCGCCGGGAGAATGTCCGGAGCCCGTGGCGATGATGGAAATCGTCGCGCGGGCGGCGGCCGAAGACGCGGGCGCGCCCGGCGCCCTCGCCGCCGTCGACTCGCTGCAGGTCGTCAACGTCTTCTGCTGGCCCTACAGCGACGCGCCAGGGCTTCTGGCGTCGAGGCTGAGGATCAGGCCTCGTGACAGGGTCTACACGACCATCGGCGGCAACACGCCGCAGTGGCTCGTGAACCGCGCGGCCGATGCCATCGCACGGGGAGAGATCGGCGTCGCGCTGCTGGCCGGCGCTGAGGCGATGCGGACGCTCCGCAAGTACCGCTCGCAGGGCCAACTGCCGCCGTGGACTGTCAACAAGGAGCAGGCGACCGTCGTGGGCGACCCGCGCCTCGGCGTGAACGACGCCGAGGTCAAGCACGGACTGCGCCTGCCGGTGGAGATTTACCCGCTGTTCGAGAATGCGCTCCGGGCGCGCGCGGGCGAGAGCATCGAGGCTCACCAGGCGGAGATCGGGAGGCTGATGGCGCGTTTCACGAAGATCGCGGCCGCGAACCCGTACGCATGGTTCAGGGAGGAACGCTCGTCCGAGGAACTGGTGACGCCCGGGCCAGGCAACCGCATGATCGGGTTCCCCTACCCCAAGTACCTGAACTCGATCATCGACGTCGACCAGGCCGCCGCGGTCGTCATGACGAGCCTCGCGCGAGCGAAGGAGATGGGCGTGCCGGCAGACCGCATCGTCTACCTGCACGGAGGGGCGGACGCCCACGACAT
>JBBITS010000023.1:0-302 GCA_037440665.1 Chloroflexota bacterium | reverse complement strand
GGTGGGTGAGCGAGCGCCTGAACTACCACTCGTCGCCCGCCATCCGCGCGGCGGGGCGCGCGGCACTGGCGCAGGCGGGCGTGAGCATCGACGGCGTCGCCTACTTCGACCTGTACTCGTGCTTCCCTTGCGCCGTGCAGATCGCGCGCGAGGCGCTGGGCATCGCCGAGGACGATTCGCGCGATCTCACGCTCACGGGCGGCATGCCGTACGCGGGCGGCCCCGGCAACAACTACTCGACGCACGCCATCGCGGCCGTGGTCGAGAAGCTGCGAGCGAACTCGCAGGAGTGCGCCCTCGTG
>JBBITS010000022.1:0-17357 GCA_037440665.1 Chloroflexota bacterium | reverse complement strand
CGGCGCGCTGCAGACCGTCGATCAGGTCCGGCTCTACGGCTCTCACGTGCGTTGGTCTGTCGACCTCCCGCTGCCGGAGGCGACGATCGAGGCTGTCCGCTACGCGCGCACCGTCGCCTGCCGCGCCGTCGAGAGGGCGCGCGCGGACGGCGGCGGACCGGTGCACGTCAACCTGCCCTTCCGCGAGCCCCTGATACCAACGGGCGCGGGCGAGCCCCCGCTGGCTCGGAGAGAGGCGCGCCCGTATGTGGCTATCGAGACCCAGGCTCGCCGTCTCGACCCGGCGCTCGTGGCCGAGCTCGCCGCTGATCTGCGAGGGGCCGCGCGCGGACTCGTCGTCTGCGGGCCGCAGGACGATCCCGACTACGCCGGGGCCGTTACCCACCTCGCCGCCACGCTGGGCTGGCCGGTGCTGGCCGACGCGCTGTCGCAGACGCGCTGCGGCCCTCGTCACGGCGCGACCGTTCTCGACGCCTACGACGCCTACCTGCGCGACGAGGATGTCGCGGCCGGGCTGGCGCCCGACGTGGTGTTGCGCTTCGGCGCTCTGCCCGTTAGCAAGCCCTTGTGGCGCTATCTGGAACGTCACGCGGGCGCACGGCAGATCGTGGTGGACGCCGGGGACACGTGGACCGACCCCACGCACGCCGTGAGCGATGTCGTGCGCGCCGACCCGGTGGCTCTCTGCCGGGCGCTGGCCGACGGGACCACGGGCTCATCCTGCGCTGAGCCGGCGTGGCTGGAGCGCTGGCGCGACCTGGACCGTCGGGCGCGGACGGCTCTCTGCGGCGCGCTCCGCGACGACGCGACGCTCTCTGAACCGGCGGTCTTCACAGAATTGGCGGGAATACTGCCAGAAGGCTCTTCGCGGGGAACAGCATGCCCGTGCGCGACCTCGAAGCGTTTTTCCCGGGTAGCGAACGGCCGATGCGCTTCCTGGCGAACCGGGGCGTGAGCGGCATCGACGGCGTCGTATCGTCAGCCCTGGGCGCGAGCGCCGTGAGCGACGGGCCGCTGACGCTGGTGATCGGCGACCTCTCCTTCTACCACGACATGAATGGTCTGCTGGCGGCGAGGCGTCACAACCTGCGCGCGACCATCGTCCTGCTCAACAACGACGGCGGCGGCATCTTCTCGTTCCTGCCCCAGGCCGGCCTGCCCGAGGGCTTCGAGGAGCTATTCGGCACGCCGCACGGCCTCGACTTCGAGCACGCCGCGCGGCTATACGGCCTCAGCTACCGGCGCGTGTCGTCGGTGGATGAGTTCCACGTGGCGATGCGCGAGGCCCTCGCCTCCGACGGCGTCAGCGTAGTTGAAGTGCGCACGGACCGGCGGGAGAACGTCGAGCTACACCGCAGGCTCCAGGCCTCCGTCGCGCGGGCCGTCGGGGGTGCGTGATGCGAGTCGAGGTCAACGGCATCGGGCTGAACGTCGAGGTCGCAGGCGAAGGCCCCGCGCTTCTGCTGCTCCACGGATTCACAGGCAGCGCGGCCACCTGGGCGCCCTTCGCTGCCTTCTTAGACGGCTTCCGGACCATCGCCGTCGACATCATCGGCCACGGCGCGTCCGATAGCCCGGCCCATCCCGCGCGCTACCGCATGGAGTGTTGCGTCGAAGACCTGGTCGCCGTTCTCGACCGCCTGGGCGTGGAGAAAGCGGCTGTCTTGGGCTACAGCATGGGCGGGCGCGTGGCCCTGCGCCTGGCGCTGGCGGCGCCGGAGCGGCTGTGGGCGCTGGTTCTGGAAAGCGCGTCGCCCGGCATCGACGATCCGGCGGAGCGCGCGGCACGTGTCGCGAGCGATCACGAGCTAGCGTCGTTCATCGAGCGCGAGGGCCTGGAGGCGTTCGTCGGCCGCTGGGAGAACATCCCGTTGTTCGCGTCGCAGAAGCGTTTGCCGGCGGACGTCCAGGAGCGGCAGCGGCGGCAGCGTCTGGGGAGCGACCCGGCTGGTCTCGCCAACAGCCTGCGGGGCATGGGCGCGGGACAGGACGAGCCAGCGCTCCCGCGACTCAGGGAGATCGGCGCTCCGGCGCTCATCATTGCAGGAGAGCTGGACACGAAGTACTGCGCGCTCGCGCGGCGCATGGCGGCGGAGCTGCTGGACGCCCGCGTCGAGATCGTCGCGGACGCTGGCCACGCCGCGCACCTGGAGCGCCCGGAGGTCTTCGGCGCCTTCGTCCGCGATTTCCTGCGCGAGCGCGCGTCGCGCATCGGAACGAGGGAGGGACTGACATGCCCGTAGCCTGGAGGCAGGTAAAGCCTTACGAGGACATAATCTACGAGAGCTTCGAGGGGATCGCGAAGATCACCATCAACCGGCCCGAGGTGTGCAACGCCTTCCGGCCCAGGACGCTTTTCGAGCTTTCGGACGCCTTTACCCACGCGCACGAGGACCCGGGCATCGGCGTCATCATCCTGACGGGGGCCGGCAACGAGGCATTTTGCTCCGGGGGCGATCAGCGCATAAGGGGCCACGGCGGCTACGTCGGCGACGACGGCGTGCCGCGTCTGAACGTCTTGCCGCTGCAGCGCCAGATCAGGACGATCCCGAAACCGGTCATCGCGATGGTCGCAGGGTACGCCATAGGCGGCGGGCACGTTCTGCACGTGGTCTGCGATCTGACCATCGCCGCCGACAACGCCGTCTTCGGTCAGACGGGACCGAAAGTCGGGAGCTTCGATGCGGGCTACGGCGCGACGCTGCTGGGCCGCATCGTCGGGCACAAGAAGGCGAAGGAAATCTGGTATCTCTGCCGCCAGTACAACGCGCAGGAAGCGCTGGAGATGGGGCTGGTCAACGCCGTCGTGCCGCTGGACCGTCTGGAGGAAGAGACCGTTGGGTGGGCAAAGGAGATTCTGGAGAAGAGCCCTGTTGCGCTCCGCTTCCTGAAAGCGGCGTTCAACGCCGACACCGACGGCCTGGCGGGGCTCCAGCAGCTCGCGGGCGACGCCACGCTGCTCTATTACCTGACCGACGAGGCGAAGGAGGGGCGCAACGCCTTCGTCGAGAAGCGCAAGCCCGACTTCAGCAAGTTCCCGAGGTTCCCGTAGACCGCCATGCGCGCCGCGTCCGTTTCAGCCGAGGTCTCTGCGTCGCAGGTGTGGCTCATGGCCGCGCGCCCGGCTACGTTGCCGGCCGCCGTGGCGCCGGTGCTCGTCGGGCTGGGCGCTGCGCTCCACCAGCGCGACTTCCGGCCGCTAGCCTTCGTCGCCACCCTCGTCGCCGCGCTGCTGCTTCAGGTAGGCACAAACCTGGCGAATGACGTCTCGGACTTCGAGCGCGGGGCCGACGCCCGTGGCCGCCTTGGCCCTCCGCGGGTGACGCAGAGCGGGCTGGCCACGCCGGTTCAGGTGCGGCTGGCGATGCTGGGCGTGTTCGCGGCGGCGGCGCTCATTGGCGTCTACCTCGCTACCGTCGGGGGATGGCCCATCATCGCTATCGGCGCGGCGTCCATCGTCGCGGGCCTCGCGTACACCGGCGGGCCCTGGCCCTACGGCTATCACGCGCTGGGAGACGCCTTCGTGTTCGTCTTCTTCGGCCTGGTCGCGGTCACGGGCACGGCCTACCTGAAGTCGGACGAGTGGACGGGCCTGGCGCTGGCCGCCTCACTGCCGATGGCATGCACGGTGACGGCGATCTTGGTCGTCAACAACCTGCGTGACATCGAAACGGACCGTCGCGCGGGAAAGCGGACGCTGGCGGTGGCCCTAGGCGCGCCACTGACGCGCGCCGAGTACGCGCTTCTGATGCTCGCGTCGTACGCGCTGGTCGCTGCGTTGACGATCGCCGGCGTCCTGCCGTGGGCGGCGTGGCTGGCGTGGCTCACGCTGCCGGTCGCGCTGGCGCTGGTTCGCCGCGTGGCGGGCGGCGCCGCGGGACCGGGCCTAAACATCGTTCTCCGGCGCACGTCGCAGCTACATCTCGCCCTTGGCGTACTGCTCGCTATCGGCCTGGCGCTATGAGGATCGCCCGCGTTCGCTGGACGGCGCATCGCATTCCGTTCGCCCGCGGCTTCGCGACGTCGCAGGGAGGGCAGACGCATCGAGGAGGCGTCGTCGTCGAGCTGACCACAGAAGATGGCGTCGCGGGCCTCGGCGAGGTGGCGCAGACGCCGGGGCGGGAGGACGGAAGCCTGGACGGCCTGATCTCCCTGGTCGAACAGGTAGCCAGACAAATGGCGTGCCGGGATACCGAAGAGGCGCGGTCACTCCTGGACGCGCTGGAAGGCTCCGGCGTGGAGCGCGCAACGCGCGCTGGCTTCGACATCGCGCTGCTGGACGCCGCAGCCAGGGCGCAGGGCATTTCAGTCGCCCGTTTGCTGTCGGACGATGCGAGGGCGTCGGTCGAGGTCAATGCGCTGATCAGCGCGCCGGGCGTCGTCGCCTCGCGCGAGGAAGCGGCGCGTGTAAGGGCTGCCGACTTCCGGACCGTGAAACTGAAGGTGGGCATGGCGGCGTCGGTGGAGGAAGAACGGGCTCGCGTGGCTGCCGTGCGCGATGCTCTGGGTCCAGACGTCCGCCTGCGCCTCGACGCCAACGGCGCTTGGGACGCGGATCGCGCGATTCGGACCATCGTCGCGTTGGAGGCGTACGACATCGAGTTCGTCGAGCAGCCGACGACGCCGGGCGATCTCATCGCGATGCGCCGGGTGCGCGACGCCGTGCGCGTCCCCATCGCCGCCGACGAAGACGTGACGGACGTGGCGGCGTCGCGGCGCGTGCTGGACGCTGGCGCGGCGCAGATTCTCGTGGTCAAGCCGCTGGCCGCCGGTGGGCTGCGTCCGGCGCGGAGGATCATCGATCTCGCCCTGCAGGCGGGTGCGCAGGTTGTGGTCACGACGACTATCGACACCGGCGTCGGCGTGGCGGCGGCGCTCCATCTGGCGGCGACGCTGCCGCACGGTAGCCCGGCCTGCGGACTGGCGACGGGCGGTCTGCTGGAATCGGACCTGCTGCGCGCCCCGCTCGTCGTTCGCGACGGGCTCATGCGCCTGCCAGACGCGCCGGGCCTCGGTGTCGACCTGGACGGCGACGCGCTGGAGCGGTACGCGGTCGCGCGCGGGGAGGCGAGCGCATGACGCTGATGCCCGAGTGGCTGGCGCAGCGGGCGTCGCTCACGCCCGGCCGCCCGGCGCTGGCATGCGGCGACGAACGCCTGACCTTCGCCGATCTCGACCGCAGGGCCGCGGCCGTGGCTGAGCGCCTGAGGCGGGCGGGAGTGAAGGCAGGCGATCGCGTCGCGCTGCTGGCCGGAAACGGCGTCGGCTTCGCGGCGATGGTTCACGCCGTGCCGCGCGCGGGTGGCGTCCTCGTGCCGCTGAACGTCCGCCTGGCGCCGCCGGAGCTGGCGTGGCAGGTGGCAGACGCAGGCGCGACGCTCCTCGCGCACGATGACGCCCACGCCGAGGAGGCGGAGCGTCTGCGCGCTGATGGCTCCGGCCTGCGGGCCGTCGCCGTCTCCGAGCTCGACGGCTCAGAAGGGGCGGGCGCTGTGGCGTCGCGTCCTGTGCCGGTCGATCTGGCCGCATTGCATACCATCGTCTACACGTCGGGTACGATGGGGCGGCCGAAGGGCGCGATGCTCACCTTCGGCAATCACTTCTGGAGCGCGGTGGGCTCGGCGCTGAACCTCGGCCTGCGCGATGACGACGTGTGGCTCGCCTGCCTGCCTCTGTTCCACGTCGGCGGTCTCGCGATCCTCCTGCGCGGCGTGATCTACGGAATGCCGGTGGTGATCCACCAGTCGTTCGACCCAGCGCGCGTCAATAGCGCCATCGACGAAGAGGGCGTGACCATAGTCTCGGTCGTAGCGGCGATGCTCCGGCGCATGCTCGACGCGCGCGGCGCGGCGCCGTATCCGCAGTCGTTCCGCTGCGCGCTGCTGGGCGGCGGGTCGGCGCCGGCGGCGCTGCTGGAGGAGTGCGCGGCGCGGGGCGTGCCGGTGGCGGCGACGTACGGCCTCACCGAGGCCGCGTCGCAGGTCGCGACGGCGCTGCCGCCGGAGGTCTTGCGCAGGCCGGGCGCGGCGGGCAAGCCTCTGTTTCCCACCGAAGCGCGAATCGTGGACGACGAGGGGCATGAGTGCGCTCGGGGCGTCGTCGGCGAGATCGTCGTTCGCGGGCCGACGGTGATGGCCGGCTACTATGGCCTGCCGGAAGAGACGGCGCGCGTCCTGCGCGATGGCTGGCTGCGCACGGGCGACGCAGGCTATCTGGATGACGACGGATATCTGTACGTCCTGGACCGCCGCGACGACCTGATCATCTCGGGCGGCGAGAACGTCTACCCGGCGGAGATCGAGGCCGCTCTGGCGTCGCACCCGGACGTCGTGGAAGCGGGCGTCACCGGCGTACCCGACGAGCGGTGGGGCCAGGTCGTGGTCGCGGCCGTGGTGCTACGTCCGGGCGCGGCGATCACGGAGGATGATCTGCGGACGCACTGCCGGGAGCGGCTGGCGGGCTACAAGACGCCTTCGCGTATCCGCTTCGTCGACACGCTGCCGCGCAACACCATCGGCAAGCTGCTGCGGCGGGAGGTGCGGGAGCTGTTGGCTGCGCTCTTGCCGTAAACACGGGATATTCATGCCCTGCTAGAGAAGGACGGTAGTGGCGACGGTGAATAACATCGACCGCTCATCGTGGCACGGAGGCCATTTCGGTTGGCCACGTCAATCAGACTGGCGCTCCTAGCCAGACGCGGCAGGGGGACTTGTCGGTACCATGGCCGGCGGCACCTGCCTGGGTGGAAAGGCGGGTACTGGGACCTGGATCATGACCTGCTGGGTTAGCTTCACATACGCGCGTCCCAGGTGGTTTTCGACGATCTTGATGGCGGCCCCTTGGAGCGTATGCATCGTCGCGTGGTGTACGCTCAGCACGGCATCTTGAAGTGCTTGATCGGCCTCCAAGTCGGTCACGTTGACTCACTGCGCGCGGGCCTGCTCCCGACTGATGCCGAGCACGTGGGAGCGGTGCTCTTCGTAGCTCGCGAAGTAATGGGCGATTGCCTCCGCCTTCTTGGCCCGGTTGCGCCTCCGGGCCAACATCCACTCCTGTAGCCACTCCTGCACGAGGCGAAGAGCTAGGGCTTCGGCCGCCTCACACTGCTGGATGAGCGCCGGCCCATACTGCTGCAGAATTGGCACCCATGCCCCGAGGAGGGCCGGATCTTTGCACTCCTCCTTCGCCTGCTCGAACTGTTTGAGGATTGCCCGGGCCGGAGCCGTCCAGGTCGGCGACACCATCTGCGGGTCAATCGGCCCGAGTTGCGAGTGCTTGCCCATGACGATTTCGTTTGCGGCGAGCGCCCACATCGTGGCGGCGGACATAGCCGCCAGCGGCACGAAGACCCGGATGTCGCTGTACTTCATCCGCAGATAGCGCACGATGCTGGCCACCGCCTCTGGGCTACCGCCCGGGCTGTGCAACAGGACATCAAGAGCGGGCCCAGATACGTCCTTGCAGACCTCCATCATCCCCTGCATGTCCTCTAGGGTGATCGAGGCCGCGGGGCCACCTTTTCCGAACCAGTCAGTGTAGTAGATGATGGTCGGTCGGCCTGTCAGCCTGTTGAGCTCCTCCAGGTATCGCCGTCGGACCTTGTCGAAGTCGGGCGATCCATCCGCCCGGCGATTGTCCGGCTGCTTGAACTCCTCGAGGATGTCCCCCCATGTGGGCACGAGTCAGCCGTTCCCCCCGGTGGCATTCCGGACTTGGCTGAGCTGCACGTTGACGAGAAGATTCGTGTACGGCGTAAGCCGCCCGTACACTTCCATTACATCGGCCACACCCGGCAGGGCTCTCGCCCGTTCCATGAGGTCACGCTGGGCCTCCTGACGGTGGCTCTCCCGGTCCGTGCGCTCCATTGTGGCCTCCTTTGGTCGCTCGCTCAGCCGAGTGTACCACATCCCTGAGCGCGCTCGAGCACCTGTTCCTGGTCGGCTGTGGATTGCGTGGCTGGTCGCATCGCGACGGCCGTCCTAGCTGACTCCTGCCCGCGCCTTCCACCTTGCCGTCCAGCGCCGGACCGGCTCCACGTCGCGCTCCGTCGCCCACACGCCCGGGCGCCCGGCGGCCCACTGGAGGTCCCGCAGGCGAGAGAAGCCGGCCAGCACCATGAACGGGGCGATGTCCTTCACGGGGCCGGCCGCTTCCTCGTAGCCGCGCATCCACGCCCGGCGGAACAGGCCCCGAAGCGTCCCCACCAGCAGGCGCATCGGCCCCGGCGGCGGAGGCGCAGTTTCCAGGAGGACCGCCGTGCGCGCAACGTCAGCGCGCGGATCCGCGACGGCCGCGTTCGCCCAATCGAGGACGCCCGTGATGCGCTCGCCGTCGGTCATGACGTTCAACGGGTGGTAGTCGACGTGGATCAGGCTGCGGAAGGACAGGCCGGCCGACTCCAACCGGGTGGCCAGGATCGGGTCCAGTCCTCGCGCCCACTCCATGATGTTCCCGAAGGCGGGGTCGCGCAGCTCCTCCGGCGGCGGGACGGCGTGAATCGCGGCCTGCATGCGCCCGAACTCCCTGCCCAGCCGCGTCACCGCCCATGGGCGCCTCTGCAAAGCATCGAGAAGGGTCGCGCCGGGAACCCACGACAGCACGACGACCGGCAGGTCTTGCCAGACGCCCGTGGCTTCAACACGCGGGACCGGGATGCCTGCGTCGCCCGCCGCCCGGATGGCGATCTGCTCGCGCCGGGCTGTCAACGCCTGCTCGGGGGAGCGAAACACCCGGAGCGCGTGCCAGGCGCCGTCGGCGGTCGGGAAACGGAAAAGCGCCGTGTCCCAGCCGCCCGTCACGGGCTGCGGCGTCTCCGACGCCTCGACGCCGAGCGCCGCCAGGACGGCCACGGGGTCGATGTCGGTAGCTACGGTAGTCATCTTCTGCTAGACGGGCGCGGCTTCGGGAAGCACAACTGGCCGCGGGTTCACTACGTGGCGGTCCAGGAACAGCATCATGATCTCCGCGCACTGCCGCCCGAACTCAGGGATGGCGTCGAAGGCGTGCGGCGCGCCCGCGTAGACGTGCAGTTCGGCCATGGCGCCCGCGTTGCGCAGCGCGGTGTACATCTGAAGGCTCGCGTCGTCGGGCACCAGTTCGTCCTTGCCGCCGTGGATCAGGAGCGTGGGTGGGAAGTCGCGGCGCGCGTAGGTCAGCGGGCTCGCCGCTCGGACCACGTCGTCGGAGGCGTCGCGGCCGAGGAGCGCAGCTACGACGTCGCTGAGCGCGACGCCGGGCGCGCCCAGCAGCGCGGGCGCGTAGATGGCCATGACGGCCGCCACGCCGGTGTCGACGCCCGCGTTACCGCCGTCGCCCTCGAACTCCGGGACGTTGGGCGTCGCTCCCACCATGAGCGACAGGTGCCCGCCGGCGGAGTTGCCCGAAACGGCGATCTTGTCCGGGTCCATCCCCAGTTCGCCTGCGTGGGCGCGCATCCAGCGGAGGGCGGTTTTCACGTCGTGGATCTGCGCCGGCCACTTCGCCTCGCCCGAGAGACGGTACTCGCAGGCCACGCAGACGTAGCCCCGGCGTCCCAGGAGGATGCCGTAGCCGCGAAGCTGGTTGCGGTCGCCCTGGGCCCAGCCGCCGCCGTGGATGAGCAGCACGCCGGGCTTGCCCGGCTCCTGCTGCGGCGGATGGTAGACGTCGGCGAGGAGTTCTCGCCCGCCGCCGGTCCCGACAACGACGCCGGTCTCGATGGTCACCCGTCCGGTCTGCGGCTCGCTCATGGCATCCTCCAGTGTGGCGCAAGCTGTGAGGAGACAGTACGACCGCGCGGGCCGGCGGCGCAAGTCTCCGAAGCCGTCTTACCCGTCCGGGGGGCGAAGGCGTCTTCGTTGACCCCCGGGCGCCCCCGCCGGTATGGTCCCGGAACGGAGGATACCTGTTGGCCGTACGGCGAGAGGACGTCACGTTCGAGAGCGGTGGCGAGCGCATCGCCGCCTGGTTCTACGCGGGCGAGGGCGATGGGCCGTCCCGCCGTCCGTGCGTCGTCCTCGGCCATGGCTTCGCCGCCGTCAAGGAGGCGCGCCTTGACGCCTTCGCCGGGCGCTTCGCCGGGGCCGGTCTGGCCTGTATCGTGTTCGACTACCGTCATTTCGGTGGCAGCGGCGGCGAGCCGCGGCAGCTCGTGGACATCAAGCGTCAGCAGGAAGACTGGCTGGCCGCCCTGCGCTACGCGCGCTCCCTCGACCGTGTCGACTCCGATCGTGTCGCTGTGTGGGGTACGTCCTTCGGCGGCGCGCACGCCATCGAGGTGGCCGTGCGCGACGGGCGCGTGAAGGCGGCGGTGTTGCAGGTGCCGCTGGTCGACGTCCTGGCGTCGAGCGCGGGCACGGGCCTGTGGCACACGGCGATGATGACCTACGCAGGCCTGCGCGACGCGCTTCATGGGCTGCTGCGCCGTCCGCCGTACATGATCCGCGTCATCGGGCCGCCGGGGTCGATGGCCTTTCTCAGCACGCCGGAGTCGGAGCCGGGCTACCGCGCCATCGTCGTCAACGCGCCGTCGTGGCGGAACGACGTCTGCGCGCGCATCGTTCTGCGCATGCCCTTCTTCCGGCCCACGGCGAAGGTCGCGCGCCTGCCGTGCCCGGCCCTGTTCGTCATCGGGACGCGCGACACGCTGACGCCGTGCAAGGCGACGCTGGCCGCCGCCCGTAAGGCGCCTCGCGCGCGGGTACTGGAGCTCCCTGTCGGCCACTTCGAGGCGTACGTCGGCGCAGCGTTCGAGCAGGCCGTGGCGGCCGAGACGGAGTTCCTGCTGGAGACGCTGGGCGCGGGCGCGCCCTGCAAGGGGAGTTGACAGCGGTCAGGCCACGGCCATCTCCGGCCGTGACCGGTTCTCCGCCTTCGTCGTCATGGGTATGCCGGTAGACGCGGGCGTGTCGTGCAGAGCGCGAAGGGCGGTGGCCAGCGCCGACTCGACGTCGGAAGCGCGCAGCGGGCTGAGGAGAACAGCGTCGCTGACGCTCGCGGCTTCCAGCGCGGCATCGCTCCACCGGGGCGCGATGCTGATGACCCAGACGCCGCGACCGCGGCGGCGCCAGGCTGCGCAGACGCTGCGCGCAGCCACCGGAGCGCGCTGCCAGTCGACCACGACGATGGCCGGCAAGGCGACCGGCGCGGGCTCACTCACGCCGCGCTCATCCGTGGGCAGCCCGGCGCTGCGTCCCGCGGCCCGCAGAGCTTCGCGCGTCCCTTCGTCGTTCGCCAGTACGTAGAGCCGGATGGACCCGTCCGCAGAGAGCCGCCGTTCCATCGTCGCCCCCTGAGAAACCGGCGCTCGCGGCGGAGGGGTGGGGAGCATCCGACGCGACGCGCGAAGCCGGACTCATGTTGCGCTCTGGGGCGCGCTCCGAATAGAGCCTTCCGCCCTGTCCCGCGCCGCCTGCTGGACATGGCAAATGGCCCGGCGCGCGCTCCAGAGCGGGATGTCCGCGGTCGCCAGGGGCGGTCGCGGTGGTAGCGAGGGGTGGCGGGAAGGGAGCGTCGCTTGGCAAGCGGCGGCATACTGGCGGAAGATAGTAGCGTCGTTTCGCGCCCGCTGCGGATCTGGGCGGTGAGAGAGAAGCCATGGGATGCATAGAGAACGCCGCGCTGGCCCTCTACGTGTGGGGGCGATGGGCTCTGGTCGCCGCTGTAGTTGCCCTGGTCGTGTACCGGAGCCGGCGCGGGCTCCGCTGGCCGCTTCTCGCGCGCGAGGCCGCCCTGATCGCCACGGCCTACTTCGCCTACTTCGGCGTTCGCGGCTTCACGGAGGGCAGCGAGGCGCGAGCCCTGGCTAACGCCGGGCTAATCATGAGCGCCGAACGCGCCCTGGGCTTCTTCTGGGAGCCGGCGTTGCAGGCGCTGATCCTCGGCAACCACGGCCTGATCACTCTGGCGAATTGGGCGTACATATGGGGGCACTGGCCGCTCATCGGCGTGGTGGGCATCTGGCTGTTCCTGTCGCGGCCCGAAGCCTACCGTATCTATCGCAACGCTTTCCTCATCTCGGGCGCCATGGGGATCGTCATCTTCATGGCTTTCCCCGTGGCTCCGCCGCGCCTGACAGACATCGACGTGGTGGATACGGTGACGGTCTACTCCAAGGCCTATCGCGTGCTGCAGCCGCCGGCGCTGGTGAATCAGTACGCGGCGGTGCCCAGCCTGCACTTCGGATGGAACCTCCTCGTCGGCATCGCGCTTGTCAAAGAGGCGCGTTCGCCCTTGCTGAAGGTCTTCGGCGCCGTCATGCCCGCGGTCATGTTCCTGGCGATCGTGCTCACGGCTAATCACTACATCCTCGACGGCGCCGCCGGCGCGGCGATCGCGCTGACGGGGCTGCTGCTGGCCCGCCGCATCGGTGAAACCGGTGCGTTTTCCCGGCCGGGGGCGAGGCCTCCTCGACAGCTGCGGGGCGCGCATTTGTAGACGCACGAAACGACACACCCAGGGCCTGTAACGATCGCGCCGGGCGCCCTCAGGGCTCGATGGCGATCTTCAGCACGCCGCCCTTGCGCTCGCGGAACATGTCGTAGGCTTTCGGCGCGTCCGTCAGCTTCAGCCGGTGGGTGAACAGCGCCTTCAGGTTCACCTTGCCGCTGGCCACCAGCGCGAACATCTTCTCCAGACGCGGCCGCCCCGACGGGCAGAGGGTCGTGACGAGCTGGCGGTGGATGAACGATCCGCCCGTCGGCATGTTCAGCACCGGGAACGCGCCGTACACGCCCACGCTGCTGATGGTGCCGGCGGGCCGGGTCACCGCGCAGCAGTTCTCGAAGGTCGCCTGGTGACCGAGCGCCTCTACCGCGACGTCGACGCCGCGGTTGTTGGTCATCTTCATGATCTCGGCGGCGGCGTTCGCCGGGTCGAGCACGACGTCGGCCCCCAACTTCTTCGAGATGGCGACGCGTTCGGGCACTGACTCGACGGTGATGATGGTTCCCGCGCCCAGCGTGCGGGCGGCGGCCGTGGCGCACAGCCCGACGGGCCCCTGGGCGAAGATGGCGACGGTGTCGCCCGCGCGCACGTTGCCGCGCTCGATGGCGCCGAAGCCCGTGGACATGATGTCGGTGGCCAGCACGGCGTGCTCGTTGTCGACGGCGTCGGGCACTTTCGCCATCGAAACCTCGGCCCCGCGCACGGTGAAGTACTGGCCCTGGCAGCCGAACAGGAGGTTGAAGGGCATCCCGAAGTTGTAGCAGAGCTGGATGTCGCCTTCGAGACAGCGATCGCACGCACCGCAGCCCACCAGGCACGAGGCGGCGACGCGGTCGCCCGGCTTGAAGCTCGTGACGCCGGGTCCGACGGCTTCGACGACGCCTACGGCCTCGTGGCCCATGGGCGTGCCCGGGGGCAGCGGCATCTCGTCGACGAAGTGCATGTCGCTGCCGCAGACCGTCGCCATCAGCGTCTTGACGACGACGGCGCCGGGGCCGGGTTCGGGGATGTCCAGCTCGCGCATCTCGACCTGCTTCTCGCCGGCCTTTACGCACGTCAGGGATTTCATGGCGCTCGCTCCTTGTCTGTCAGATGTGGGGCAGACATACCACCCCTGAGGCTGAGAGGGAAGCGCCGAGTGGCCGGTGGGAGGCTCCGGAAAGGGCGGGGTGGCTAATCGCCCGGTTCCGGTAGAATGCGGGCCGACTGACCCCATTTACCTCAGACGAAGGTAGAGCACGATATGGCCTCTTTCGCGGACAAGACCGTCGGCCGCGCGTTGCGCTGGATTACGGGCAGACGGGGCGAGCCGCCCCTGCCTCCCATCCCCACGCCTCCGCCTGGCTTCGAAGCGGGCCGCTACCCCGAGTTCCTGGTGACGGGCACCGGGCGATCGGGCACGAGCGCCGTGGCCCGCCTGCTGCACGAGGTCGGCCTGATCATGGGCCACGACCTCAACCCAGCCGACGAGCACAACGTCGAGGGCTACTTCGAGGAGCTGCCGCTGATCGCCGTCAACGACGCCATCCTGCATCGCGCGGGCATCGGCCCGCCGTTCACGTGGGCGAGCCGCAAGAAGCTGCTGGACGCGGCGAAGGCGTACAGGGGCTACATGCGCGATCTCGCCGCCGCGGCGACGCCGGCGTGGAAAGACCCCCGGTTCTGCTGGACGCTGGAGGCCTGGCTGGACGTGCTGCCCGTGCGGCCGCGGGTCATCGTGTGCCTGCGCAGCCCCGACGAGGTCGCGGCCTCGGCGCGGCATCTGTACGGGATGCTCGACGAGCGCTCGCGCGACGCCGTGCTCTACCTCTGGCGCGCTCAGTACGAGCGACTGCTGGAGGTGCTGGATGAGTTCGGGCTTCAGAGCATGTGTGTGGAGTACGGAGAGCTGCACCGCGATCCGGCGCGCGCCATCGAGCCTCTGACCGCGTTCGTGGGCCGCGCCCTGGACCCGAGCCTCGTGCGACAGGACCTGCGCCACCACGACATGACGATCCTCGACGACCTGCGTCCTCTGTACGACCGCGTGCGCGCGCTGGGCGCGTGAGGCCCCCGCGGGGGCCGGCGGTAGCGCTTGGCAACCGGGGGCATCTTGGCGGAAGATAGATAGGCGGCCAGCCTCGGCCACGCTTTCGGCCGGGATGAGAGGAGCGATGGCGCTGATGCAGGATGCGGCGCTGGCGCTGTACACCTGGGGGCGGTGGGTGGTGATCGCCGCCGTCCTTAGCCTCATCGTGTACCGCAGCCGCCAGGGGTTACGCTGGCAGCAGCTCGCGCGCGAGATCGCGCTGATCCTCGTGGCGTACTTCGCCTACTTCTGGGTGCGCGGACTCACCGAAGGCAGCGAGGCGCGCGCTGTTGCCAATGCCGCGCGCATCATCAATATCGAGCGGACGCTCGGATTCTTCTGGGAACCGGCGCTGCAGACGCTCATCCTGGGCAACCACAGCCTGATCACGCTGGCGAACTGGGCCTACATCTGGGGCCACTGGCCCGTCATCGGCATCACGGGCCTCTGGCTGTTTCTCTCGCGGCCACAGGCGTATCGCCTGTTCCGCGATGCGTTCTTCATCTCCGGGGCCATAGGGCTCGTCATCTTCATGGCTTTCCCCGTCGCCCCGCCGCGCCTCACAGACATCGACGTGGTCGACACCGTGACGGCGTATTCGAAAGCCTATCGCGTCCTGCAGCCGCCCGCGCTCGTGAACCAGTACGCGGCCGTTCCCAGCCTCCACGTCGGCTGGAACCTGCTCGTGGGCATCGCCCTGGTCAGAGAAGCCCCGTGGCGCTGGGCCAAAGCCTTCGGCGTGATCATGCCGGTCGTGATGTTCCTGGCCATCGTGCTCACGGCGAACCACTACATCGTCGACGGCGTTGCGGGCGCGGCCATCGCGCTGACGGGACTGCTGCTGGCTCAGCGCGTCCGGCAGAAAGGTCCCCGCCCGGCGGAGGAGACCGAGCCGCGGAGCGGCGACTTCGCGGCCGGCGCGAGCGCGATTGCCGGCGCGAGGACACACGCCAGGATGGCCCACCGGCGCCAGTTGTCACTCACGCGCCGAATGTAGCATCGGCGGGGACGTGACTGCGAACGGATGGCCTTGTGTCAACAGGATGTCGTCGGACAGATGGCTCGCGCACATTGGCCGGGGTGCCTTCAGAGAGCGGCCGCAGCGCAGCGTGTAATGACCACCGCCATGCCCGGGACTGAAGGCCCGCTGCGATCCGCTCCGGTCATCGCCTTCGTGGCGACGACGCAGCCCGATGAGTCGAAGCGCTTCTACGAGGCGGCGCTGAGCCTGAGGTTCGTCGCCGACGAGCCGTTCGCGTTGATCTTCGATGTGTTCGGCGCCACGCTGCGAATCGCGAAAGTCAAGAACGTCACGCCCGCGGATCACACGGTCCTTGGGTGGAGCGTCAGCGACATCGTGGGCGCAGTGCACGCGCTGGCCGCGCGGGGCGTTGTGTTCGAGCGCTTCGATGGAGTAGAGCAGAGCGCCGACGGCGTATGGAAGTCGCCCGCCGGCGCCAGGATCGCCTGGTTCCGCGACCCCGACGGGAACCTGCTCTCGCTCACCGAGTTCGGGCCGTGATCGGTGGCCGTGACAGACAGTTAGGAAAGTCAGCCTGGCCGCGCAGCCCGCTCAATGCTGCAGCCACCAGTGAACCACACCGGGGAGGAATGCCATGTCCCGCGTCGCCGTGGGCCATCTTCTGGCGCTGGTCAACGAGGCCTTCGAGAGCGAGAGGGCGCACTCGCTTATGGGCAACGTCGCGGGCCTGCAAGATGACGACTGGGACTGGAAGCCGCCGGGCGGTGAGCGCACCATCCGCGAGATCGTCGAGCACGCGGCGATCGCGAAGCGCCTGTACGCCGAGCACCTGTTCGGGGCCGCGAAACGCAGCTACGCCGATGTCGAGAGGGAGAGTCCCCTGCGCGCGGCGGCCCGCGACACCGAGGCCCTTCTCGCTTGGGCAAGGGAGGGTCACGCCGCGTTCGTTGCGGGCGTGGCGGCTCTCGGCGACGACGCCCTCGGCCAGCCCGCGCGCACGCACTACGGGTCGGTGCGCTCCACGGCGTCGGTAATCGGCGCGATGGTCGAACACGACTGTTACCACGCCGGTGAGATCAATCACCTGCGCGCCCTTCGCTACGGCGACGACGCCTGGTGGCCGGGCCTCAGGGGCAAGTAGCCGGCGGGGGCCCTGCTATGCGCCTGGCCGGAGGGCGCGGTCGATCTGGAGAAGCTCGACGGGCGCGCCGTTGACTTCGATGAACGCGACGACGACGCCATCGCTGGGGCTGTTGGGCTCGATGAGCACCTTCTGGCCCTCGATCGCCGCCCCGAGATCGTCGACTTCAAACGCCACGTGAGGGACGTTCTTGACGAGATCAGGGTACGGTGCGTCGTCCCAGTATCTCTGCCACTGGATGCCAAACGGGTTGTTCTTGTGGTCGCTGACCGTCAGCCTCAGGTGAGGCAGAGGGATTTCGCCCTCGAATGGGCCGGTGGTCGGTATGCCGATGTGGTTGTACTTCATGCTCACGCCCCTCTCGCCTCCCGCGTTTGACCTGACAAGATGACAAAGGGAACATCCGATCTCATAAAGGGACGTCTCCCACCATCGTTGCTAACGTATGCCTCACCTGCGGCCCCTTGTACCGCACCCCCATAGTGCGTTAAGAGGCTCGCCGGCAGGTGCAGGCAGCAGTTATGCTGCCTCACCGAATCTTGCCACTGGAACCCTCCGTAAAATAACCAGTTGGCGCCAATGCAACCGGATACGCTCAATCTCTTTTAGTGTTTCAGCGCTCATATAGCTCTCACCGCAAGAGGGACATGTCACCACAGGCACGCCCTCAACCAGAAACGCGTTCCGCCCCCGACCCATGCTTCTGGTTACTTTACGAACCCTCGCACCCCTGTTTCCGCAAA
>JBBITS010000021.1:0-17968 GCA_037440665.1 Chloroflexota bacterium | reverse complement strand
GTCGACTTTAGTCGAATGCTGAAGCCCCCGCCTTCAGGCGGGGGAGTGTTCACTTTTGCCGAACGCTATCCGGACGTCGAGCGGGTTGCGCTGGAGGAGAACTTCCGCTCGAGCCAGGGCGTCGTGGAGACCGCGCGCGCCTTCATCGAGCAGAACGCGGAACGGCTGCCCAAGGCCATGAAGCCCGCGGGCGCTCAGGACTACGAACCCGGCGATATCATCGCGCTCTCCTTCAACTCGCCCGATGAGGAGGCGCAGCACGTCGCGTCGACGATGCAGGCGTTGCGGGGCACCTCGGTCAGGGAGGACGAAGGCGAACGCGGGATCTCCTGGTCGGACATGGCGGTGCTGCTCCGGAGCGTGAAGGCGAACGGTGAGCCGATCACGCGAGCGCTGAAGGCGGCGGGCATCCCCTTCCTCGTGGTGGGCATGACGAACCTCTTCGGAGCTCCAGAGGCCGAGGCGGCCCGGCAGCTCTTCTACTTCATGGCGGATCGTGATGGGGTGGACGAGGGCGTGGTCGAGCGCGCCTGGCTCGACACCCACCTGGGTGTGGACGCTCGAGATCTGAAGCGCGCGATCGTGCACGCCGCCGAGGCGAGGCGCTCGCTCAACGAGTCGGATCAGAAGCGCTGGGGCCTCTACTCGATCCAGCGCCTGTTCCTGAGCTTCCTCGAGGACGCCGGCGTGCGCGAGGAGCGCGTCCCGGACGGTCGCGGTGAGGTCGTCTTCTACAATCTCGGCAAGTTCAGCCAGCTCATCTCGGACTTCGAGGCGATCTACTTTCACTCGAAGCCGGCCGAGAAGTACGCGTCCTTCGCGGATTTTCTCCAGTACCGCGCCGAGGACGCGTATCCCGAGGGGTGGCAGGACAACCAGTACGCCAACCCCGATGCCGTCCGGATCATGACGATCCATCAGGCCAAGGGCATGCAGTGGCCGGTGGTGTTCGTCCCGGCTCTGCTGAAGAACCGCTTCCCGGCGAGGAAGCCGGGCGGCCGGACGGTCTGGCACCTCCTGCCCCGCGCCGGGGTCAAGGGGCAGCCTCGCTTCGAAGGGACGCTGGAAGACGAGCGGCGGCTGTTCTACGTGGCGATGACCCGGAGCCAGAGGTTCCTGCATCTGACCTGGGCGCCCATCCCGGGAAACCAGCAGGCCCAGCGAGCCTCGCAGTTCTGGGGCGACGTCCTGGCATCCAAGTGGGTGAAGCGCCGTCTTCCGGACTACGCGACCCGGAAGCGTCTTCCCCCCACGCCACGCGCCGGGGTGGCGAACGTCGTCTTCTCCTTCTCCGACCTGAAGTACTTCTTCGAGTGCCCGTACCAGTTCAAGCTGCGCATCCTGTACGGGTTCAACGCGCCGATTCACGAGGCGCTCGGCTACGGCAAGTCCCTTCACGACGCGCTGGCGGAGGTTCACGGCCGCGCAATCCACGGGGACGTCGCCGGTGACGACGAGGTCCCGCGGTTGGTCGAGACGCACCTCCACACGCCCTACGCCTATCCGGCTCTGCGCCGCCAGCTCGAGGCGGCAGCGGAGCGGGTGCTGCGCGACTACCTCCACGACAACCGGGCCCTCTTCGAGAAGATCGAGTTCTCGGAAAAGCAGATCGAGATCAGGCTCGGCGACGGAGTGACGGTGAACGGTCGCATCGATCTCGTGCGGCGCGTGGACACGGGCGAGACGACGATCGTGGACCTGAAATCGAGCGAGCGCGCGCAGGCCGAGCATGTCACGGAGACCCAGCTCCACGTGTACGCGCTCGGCTACCAGGAACTGACCGGCCGCCGGGCGGACTACGTGGAGGTCTACGAGCTTGACGAGCGGAAGCGCAAGCCTCGCTCGGTGGACGATGAGTTCATCCTGGATGTGAAGCAACAAGTCCGGGGGGCCGCCGAGGCTTTGCGCCTCAGCGTGTTGCCCGCGAGTCCGTCCGAGAAGAAGTGCGGCGGTTGCGACTACCGGGGGATGTGCTCGGCCGGGCGATTTGTTGCCGGGACGGGCCAGCCGTGACCGTTCGCTTCCGCGCCGGCCCGGGGTCTCCGGATCACCGTCGGGACGAGGACCGAGGCCGGGTCACGACCGCCGCACTCTCGTGCATGATCGACGCGCTCGGGCTGGAAGTGGCCGCGATCCGCAAACGCGGCGGCGGCACCCAGATCGAGCTGCGCGGTGGCGAGCGGGTGGGGCAGGCCGAGGACAACTGGCTCTACCGCTTCCCTCTCGGGGACGATCTCCCTCTCCGCGACGATACGCCGGTGCGCCTCATCTGCGGGGACCGGGAGACCGCCGGGGTGCTGGTGTCCTATCGCGACGGTGCGCTTCTCGTGGCGGTCGAGGCGGACCTCGGCGCGAAGATCGCCTTGGCCCGACTGGTCACCGATGACTCGTTCCTCGTCGAACGCCTCAAGGAGCGACTCGAGAAAGTGCGCTCGGGCGAAGCGCAGTTCAACAGTAACGGAGCGGAACGTGTGATCGGCGACGCGACTCCGCGGACCGGAGACGCCGAACCTGACCCGGTCGTGTGGCAGGGCGACCGCACCCTCAACGACGACCAGCATGCCGCCATCCGGCGCTCGCTCGGCAGCGACACGACGTTTGTCTGGGGACCGCCCGGCACCGGCAAGACCACCACACTGGCCCGGATTGTAGAGGCGCACTACCGGGCCGGACGCTCGGTTCTCCTCGTCTCGAACACCAATATCGCCGTGGACACCGCCCTCGAGAGGGTGGCCGAGCGGCTCCAAGGGGAGACCGAGTTCCATCAGGGCGCGGTGCTGCGACTGGGGCCGGTTGTGAAGGACGACCTGCGCCAGCGCTTCGGGCCGCAGGTCATCCTGGACGAGGTCGTTGCGCGCCTCGGAGAACGCCTGCGCCTCGAGAAGCAAGACCTGGAGCGACAGGTCGAGGCACTCGAGCGCCAGGAGAGACCGCTGGTCCAGGCGGTCGCCGACCACGAGCGCTTGCATACGACGCGGCGGGCGCTCGTCGACCTCGAGGCGAGTCTCGCTGAAGCGAGGAAATCGGGGGAGGCTCGCCAGGCCGAGGCGGCGGAGCACCGCTCGCGCGCGGACACGCTACGTGCCGCCCTGGAACGCGCCAGGACCATGGGGACGATCCGCCGTCTCTTTTCGGGCCTCAACCCGGATCGGCTCGCGCGTGAGATCGCGGCCGCCGCGCGAGCCGAGCAGGCGGCGCAGGATGCCGCCCGGGCGCTGGGGAAGGAGGCCAGCCGCCGTGAGGCGGAGGTCCGGAACCTACGCGCCGAGCGCGATCGGCTCGAGCGCGCCGTCGGCGCTTACCCTCCGCCAGCGGAGTGTCGGAAGCGCCTGGAAGCGGCGCAAGCCAAGCTGCGGCTCGCGCGCGACCGGATCGCCGCGATCGATCGCGAGCTGGCGGCGCTTGCGGATGAGGTGGTGGGCCGCTGCCGCGTCCTCGCGACCACGGTCTATCGCACGTACCTCACCGGCACGCTCGGTCGGAGCTTCGATGTCTGTGTCATCGACGAGGCGTCCATGCTGATGCTGCCCCTGGTCTACTACGCGGCTGGTCTCGCGGGGCACGCCGTCGTCGTGGCCGGTGACTTCCGGCAGTTGCCGGCGATCGTCACCTCGGACGAGTCGGCCGCCGAGGAGTGGCTGAAGCGCGACGTATTCGAGAAGGTCGGTATCCCCGAGCGCATTCACCGCCACACGGCGACACCGGAGCTCGTCACCCTGCGCACGCAGTACCGGATGCGCGAGCCGATCTGTGAGGTGGTGAATCGGTTCTTCTACCCCGATCAGCCGCTACGGACCGACCCCGGTACCGGCCGCGAGGCAAGGCGTTTCCCGCTCGGCGAGGCCCCGCTCCTGTACGTTGACACGTCGCCCTTCCACCCGTGGGCGGCGCTGCGGCTCGGCACCTTCTCGCGCTACAACCTGTTCCACGCGCTCCTCGTGCGCAACGTCCTCCTTCACCTGGCGGACGTCGGTTACCTGCCTGGTGCGGACGCGGCGAACGACGCCGTCGGCGCCGTGTCGCCCTACGGCGCGCAGTCGAAGCTGATCCAGGCGCTGCTCGAAGACCGCCTGGAGTCACGTGCTGCTGGGGTCGCGGCGACGGTCCACCGCTTCCAGGGAAACGAGAAGGACGTGATGCTCCTCGATCTCACCGACTCGTACGGTGCGAAGCTCGGCCGGTTTCTCGCGGCGAGCCGCGTTGAGGAGGATGGCGGGCGGTTGCTCAACGTCGCGGTCAGCCGGGCCCGGCGTCACGTCGTGCTGATCGGCAATTTCGAGTATCTCCAGGCTAAAGCCTCTTCCGACGCCATCGTCCGAGGGCTCATCGGGCACTTCCAGGAGCACGGCCAGGCGCTCGGCGTCGAGGCGCTCCTGCCGCTCGCCGACCGGGACTGGGTGGACGCGCTCCACCACGTGACGCCACGAGGTTTCGATCTGCCGGACGGTGCGGCGGGGGCGTTCACGGAGGGGACGTTCTATCCCGCGTTCGCGCGCGACATTGCGCGCGTGAACTCGTCCGTCGTACTCTTCTCGCCCTTCGCGACAGCGACCGGAACGAGCCGGTGGGTGGAGCCGCTGCGCGCCGCCCTCGCGCGCGGCGTTGCGGTGCGCCTGGTCGTGCGCCCGCCGGAGGAGGCCGGCGGCGCGCCGACCGACGAGGTCACCGAGCTCGTCCGAGAGCTGCGAAGGCTTGGGATCGTCGTGGATCTGCGGGCTCGGATGCACGAGAAGATCGCGATCCTGGACGGTCGAATCCTGTGGCACGGATCGCTCAACGTCCTCTCGCACCGCGACACCCACGAGAGCATGCTGCGGATCGATAGCCCGAACGCCTGCGAGGCGCTCGGCCGATTCCTGAGCACACCAAGCGGCCGGCGAGATGACCGGGCGGACCTGCACGCGCCGGAGAACCCCGCCTGCCCGTCGTGTGGCGGACCGACGGTGTGGGAGAGCGGTCGGTTCGGCATCTTCTTCCGGTGTGAGAGACCGGATTGCGACGGCAAGGTGGACCCGAGGCGGCGAGGGCGGCGGACGCAGCGTGGGACACGGGGCGGCGGTCCTAGGGCCTCGGCCAGTGGGCGCTCCTGCCCGCAGCCGGGCTGCGGCGGGCGGCTCGTCACGCGTACAGGCCCGCACGGCCGTTTCCTTGGTTGTACGGGCTACCCCCGCTGCCGACACACTGAACACCTGAGCTAAGAAACCCGCGAGGTCAGGACATGGCGCCGCGAGAGAGGGCAGGGAGTGGCAAGAAGCCCGAGAAGAAGGTCACTCGTTATACCTACGACGAGGTGAAGGAGCCGCGTACACCTGAGACCGGGCACACCGCGCTCTTGCCGGCCGACGAGCTGGTGGTGACGCTGCCCATGGACAACGGGTGGAGCAAGGCGATCGAGATCGGAAAACTGCCCGCCGGGGACGAGCGGCCGGTCGTGGTGGACATGGACCCGGCGGCCGACCCGATGCTCTTCTGGGCTGGTAAGCGCAGCAAGCGCGAGGTGCCGGTGCTGCCGCTCCAGCGCAACGAGATCGTCTCGGAGTCGCGGATCGCGCAGATCATCGAGCGCGCCCGCAAGGCCGCGGCCGAGAAGGAGCCACAGGCGCGACAGGGTCACCTCTTCGCAGACCTCGAGAAGACGCTGCGCGACGCCGACCGCTCGAAGCGCGTCGAGTTCTACACCCACGAGGAGGGCTGGAAGAACAAGCTCATCTGCGGGGACTCACTCCACGTGATGGAGTCGCTGATCCACTACGAGGGCATGCGCGGCAAGGTGCAGATGATCTACATCGACCCGCCGTATGGGATCAAGTACGACTCGAACTTCCAGCAGCGGGTGGATTCGACGAAGAGCGACGACGGAGACCGCGCAGATGATGTCCTCACCATTAAGGCATTCCGCGACACCTGGTCACTTGGTCTCCACTCTTACCTAAGCTACTTGCAGGAGCGTCTGTACCTGTGTCGCGAGCTCCTGAGCGAGAGCGGATCGGTGTTTGTCCAGATCAACGATGCGAATCTCCATCTGGTTCGAACGCTTTTGGACGAAGTATTCGGTAGCGCGAACGCGGTGAGTCTGATCGCCTTCACAAAGACAACCGGCCTTGGGACTCGGGGCCTGCCGGATCGATGCGATTACCTGCTGTGGTATGCCCGAGACACAACACAAGTGAAGTATCGCCAATTGTATCTCGAGAAGGTGTCCGGGGAGGAAGGAGCGACACAGTACGATTGGGTTCACAAGAAGAGCGGAGAAATGCGCCGCCTTAATGAAGGGGAGAAGCTAGAGGACGGTGACAGTCTGTTTCACATTGGCGATGCGTCTGCCATGTTCACGACGCCGCATCTCGCGCTGCCGTTCAAGATGAAAACGGGGAAGACGGTTACGCCGCCCAAGAACCGTCAATGGCAGACTACCCAAGAGGGTCTCAGGCGGCTCGATGAGTTGAACAGGCTGCTCCTTGTCGGCAATAGCCTGCGATACGTGCGCTACCTGTCGGACTTTCCGGTATTCCCCCTGAATAGCCTTTGGGCTGATACGGGCGTCAGTGGTTTCGGCGAGGCCAAGGTGTACGCTGTCCAAACAAACAGCAAGGTGGTCTTGCGGTGTGTCCACATGACCACGGATCCGGGTGATCTTGTCTTTGACCCGACCTGCGGATCCGGCACGACTGCCATTTGTGCGGAGCGGCTGGGGCGCCGCTGGGTCACGTGCGACACCTCCCGCGTTGCAGTGAACGTGGCGCGGCAGCGTCTGCTCGGGGTGACCTTCGACCACTACCGTACCCGGAATGGGGCTCTTTCGAGCGGCTTTGTCTACAAGACGATCGACCGGGTCACACTCAAGAGCTTGGCCTCCGACCTGGAACCTGAGCGGGTCGAACTTGTGGATCAACCGGAGGTCGACCGGAGCGCCATCCGCGTCTGCGGTCCTTTCGAGGCCATGTCGATTGGCCGCTACTCCGTCGAGGACTGGAAGGGCTACGTCGTCCGAGACCCGGGCGTCCGCGACCCGGCGAAGCTGGAGAACTACATCGAAGTGATCTGCCGTCTATACCGCAAGGACGCCGCGATCCAGGGGGCGAGCGGCTTGGTGCACGCGGTGGCCGAGACAGAGAAGGAGAAGATCGCCATCTCGGTGGGCCCGCTCTCGGGGCGGGTGACCGCGAAGCAGATCAACGACGCGGTCCAGGATGCGCTCGCTTCCGGGATTCTCGAGGTCCACGTGCTGGGCTGGGCGTTCGAGGCGAACGTCGGCGAGGTGAAGTCGCAGCTCGAGGCGCGGGGCAGAGTGAAAGTTGTGCTGATCATGATCCGACCGGACACGCTGGCGGAGGGCCTCAAGGCGGTCCAGCCGGAGATGCTCTTCTCGCCGCTAGCCCTGCCCGACATTGCGGTGAAGCTCAAGAGGAACGGGAAAGGCGCCGAGGCGATGGTGACACTTAACGGTGTCGCCCTGTTCGACCGGAAGCACCGGCGGACCGAGTACAAGCGCGCCGACTCGGGCTACGTCTCGGCCTGGTACCTGGACGAGGACTACGACGGCGATTGCTTCGTGGACTGTCAGATGTTCTTCGACTTCAAGAAGGCGCCCAACCTGAAGGCGGCGCTCAGGGCGGAGGTGGACCCGGAGGAGTTCACCCTGCAGGTCACGTCTCAGCCCTTCACGGTCCGGAGCTACAAGCGCATCGCGGTCAAGGTCGTGGACGTGTACGGCAACGAATCCACCGTCGTGCACGCGTTGGCGTAGAGTACCGCGGCTTTGGCCTACGTCGTCGACCGCGTCGTCATCTGTGACGCCTTCCGGGAGCCGGACAGACACTACCAGCTCCTGGCTGGCGGCAAGGCGAAGCTGGTTCCCGGGCGTCGGCCCTCGATGCGATTCCTGGCCTCGGCGAAAGACGCCAAGGGTGGTATCGCCGGCGTGGTCGGGAAAGAGGCGGGCCTCTTCGAGGACATGCTCGCCTCGAGCGAGCAGCGGAACGACGTCGTCAACCAGCTCCGCGACGAGGTGCGCGGGTGGCGTGAGGCCGGCTACAAGCCGGAGCCCGCGATGGTCACGCGACGCCTTCTGGAATGGTGGTTCGAGCGCGACGAGGAGCGGCAGGCGATCGGCCGGCGCTTCTTCTTCTGCCAGCGAGAGGCGATCGAGACCGTCATCTACCTGTACGAGGTGCAGAAGCGGCGGAAGCTGCCCGAGACGGGCGATCTCGTGCGATACGCTCTCAAGCTGGCGACCGGCACCGGGAAGACCGTGGTCATGGCGCTCCTCGTTACCTGGTCGACGCTGCACCGGCGCAAGGTGAGCGGGTCGTCGCTGTCTGCCAACTTCCTCGTCCTGGTGCCGAACCTCACCGTGCGCGACCGGGTGAGCGGCGTGCCGCGCGGCGACGGGCTCTCGCCATCCGGCGAGCACAACCTCTATGACGCCTTCGACATGGTACCGCCCGAGTACCGGGACGAGTTCCACCCGAACGTCGCCGTGCGCAACTGGCAGGGCATCGCACTCGAAGGGAAGCGCGACGACTGGATCTCGGAGGAGGTGGCCGAGGAGGGGCGGTTCATCCCCGCCGCGGTGCTGCGGGCGATGCGGCGCCGGGCCCAACAGGACCCGAACGCAGCGGTCCGTCGGATGCTCGGTGGCTGGCGAGATCTCCTCGTCATCAACGACGAGGCGCATCACGTCTACGGCGAGAAGCGGACGAAGAAGGGCGAGGACCCGGGCTACATCAAGTGGAGCAAGATCCTGGAGCGGGTGTCGAAGGCGGCGAGGATATCGTTGGTCGTGGACCTGTCGGCCACTCCGTGGTACGGCTCGGGGTCACCGAAGCCGGACGGGACGCTGTTCGAGTGGCTCGTCGCGGACTTCCCGGTCTACGACGCCTTCGAGTCCGGGCTGGTCAAGGTGGTGCGGCTTCCCGACCCCGACGAGAAGGGGCGCATCTACCTGGACCTCTGGGACCTGGTCAAAGGGGCGAAGACCAAGGAGGAATACATCCGCGCCTGCAAGGGTGCGATCGCCAGCATCTACTCGTCCTGGAGGAAGGACTACGACGAGTGGCAGGCGACCCTCGAGTTTGCTCGGGGGCCGAGCCCCGTGCTCCTGTGCGTGGCCGACAACGCCGCCCGCGCGGGGTGGCTGTTCGAGCATCTGACGCGCGAGTACGAGCTGCTGCGCAACCCGGACGACGAGGATCGGACGCGCTGGGTGACGATTCAGGTGGACTCCAAGGTCTTCGACGCCGACAAAGGGAACGAAGCCGTTCTCCGCGAGATGGTCAACACCGTCGGAAGGAACGGCAAGCCGGGCGAAGACATACGTTGCATCGTCAGCGTGAACATGCTCTCCGAAGGGTGGGACGTCCAGAGCGTGAGCCACATCCTGGGTCTCCGAGCGTTCGGATCCCCGCTGCTCACCGAGCAGATCATCGGTCGCGGGCTGCGCCGCACGAACTACGATGTGCTGAACCAGCCGCTCGAGGAGCGCCCGGAGGGGTCCGAGGAGACGGTGGATGCCTTCGGCATCCCGTTCGTGGGGTTCCCGGTCGAGCGGCGGAAGCGCCCCCAGGCCGGCGAGTGGGGCCAGAAGCCGGTGTGGATCGAACCCGACCCGAAGAAGGCGAAGTTCGCGGTCCGGGTTCCGAACGTCCGCTCGTGGGCGGTGGGTGTCGTGGAGTCGCTGGCGGATCTGGTTCGGGTCGAGGAGCTGCCGGAGGTTCGCGTCAACCCGAGGGACACCCCACCGGACGTGCACGTGCGGCCGGTGGTCGGAGGCCGGCCCGAGGCCATCATGACGCTCGAGGAGTTTCGGCGGGAGTGGCCGCTCCTGAAGACGGCGTTCCTGATGGCCGAGGAGCTCTTCGAGGCGACGAACCCGGGAGCGGCGGCCGAACTCGGTATCGGTCCGACGTTCGACGAGCTGCTGGACCTCAGCCGGCGCTTCCTCGGCTCACGGGTACGAGCGCTCGCCGTCGATGGCCAGAGGAGCGACCTCCGCGACGTCGGCATCTACTACTGGCGGCGCCAGGCGCTGGACGTGCTCGAGAACGCCGTGCGGGGCGCAGGGCTCGCCGGGGTGGAGCCCGTGCCGATCCTCGGGAACCCGGACTGGTTGGACTCAGCGACGTTGCGCCGGTTCCAGTGGACCGGAGTGCTGGCCGACGGGAAGCGGTGCCACACGAACAAGGTGCCCTGCCACACGGATCTGGAGAAGCAATTCGCGGGGTTCCTTGACCGAGCCAGCGACGTGCTCCGGTACCTCAAGAACGAACGCTTCGGGTTCTCCGTCACGTATTACGAAGGCAACCGGCCTCGCCAGTACTACCCCGACTTCATCGTCGTCACGCGCGAGGCGGACGGCCGAGAGGTGACGTGGCTGGCGGAGACCAAGGGGGAGATCCGGCCGAACACGGCGCTCAAGACCGGGGCGGCGACTCTGTGGTGCGAGAAGATGAGCCGCACCGCGTATGGCCCGTGGCGATATCTCTTCGTGCCGCAGCGGAAGTTCGAGGCGTCGATCGCGGCGGGGGCGAAGTCGCTTACTGATCTCGGCACATCGCTCGTCGCATCCCGCCCCGAGGCTCAGCTGCGCCTGATCTCGCTGAACGACGTGCGCATCGAGCGCGAGGCGTTCAAGACTCTGCTGCCTTTGTACACCCTGAAGGCTGCAGCGGGCCATTTCGGACGAGGAGAGCCCGTGGAGCCCGAGGGATGGTTGGAAGCTGCTAGCATCGGGGCGCTCGATCCGCAGATGTTCGTCGCCCGTGCGGTAGGTCGGTCGATGGAGCCAACCATCCACGACGGCGATTTCCTCGTCTTCCGCGCGAACCCGGCAGGCAGTCGCCAAGGCAAGATCGTGCTCGCTCAGTACCGCGGCGCGGCCGATCCCGAGACGGGCGGCTCGTTCACCGTGAAGCGCTATTCGTCCGAGAAGCGCGCGGCAGCAGAAGGCGAGTGGCGACATTCACGGATCCTGCTCTCGCCGCTGAACAAGGACTTCCCGCCTATCGCGATCCCGCCCGAGGCCGCGGATGACTTCCGCATCGTGGCAGAGTTCATCGCGGTGCTTCGGACCGGGCGCTGAGGCTCCCTCCCCACCTTGGTCCGGGCGTCGGCCGCGAGAGGGCAGGTTTTCCTCGCGGACAAACTTGCTTGTGTCCTCCGTAACTGGCTAGAATGTGGCAGTTCCGGAGGATAGCGGCAAGTGAAAGCCCTCGACTTCTTCCTCGCCCATCCGGTCTTCACGCGTGAGGAGTTTGCCCGCGCCATGGGTGCCGGAGCAAGCACGGTCGATTCCCACCTCGGCCGGTACCTGCGGTCCGGCCGGATCGGACGGGTCAAGCGCGGGGTCTTCTTCGCCGCCGGCCCCGGCGGGACCGCGAGCAAGAGCCCCGTCGACTTCCTGCTCCTGGCCAGCCGGATGGCTCCGGACGCCGTGCTCAGCCACCATTCGGCGCTCGAAGCCCACGGCTACGCCCAGAGCGTCTACGAGCGGTTCTACTTCCTGACGGAGGGGAAGGCGAAGCCCGTCACGTTCCGGAAGCGGGCGTTCGTTCCGGTGACGCCCCCCACGGCGCTTCGGCGGAAGGGGCTCTCGTTCGCCTTCACGACGGAGGTGGAGCGACAGCGGCTCTCCTGCCGGGTAACCGCGCTGGAGCGCACGGCCGTGGACGCCCTCGACCGGCCGGATCTCACCGGGGGACTGGAGGAGGCCTGGCGCTCCCTGTCCGCGGTTCCACTTCTGGACCTCTCGACGCTGCTCGAGTACGTCCGACTCCGCGGGCAGGCAACGCTGGCCGCCAAGGTTGGCCTGTTCATCGAGCGGCATCGGGACCGGCTCGGCGTCAAGCCGAAGGTCCTGGACGAGTTGCGGGCGCTGCGCCCGCGTCAGCCTCACTACCTGGACCGATCGGCTCGAGGGAAGCTCGTCGCCGCGTGGAACCTGATCGTCCCGCCGGCCCTGCTCGAGGGCGAGTGGGAGGCGGTCGGATGATCGGCCCGGCCCGGATTCGCCAGGTCGCGACGACCACGGGATTCCGGGAGGAGATCGTCGAGAAGGTCCTCTATCTGGAGGCGATTCTCGACCAGCTCGGCCGCCACCCGGACCTCGAGGGGAAGTGGACGCTCAAGGGCGGCACAGCGCTCAACCTGTTCTGGATGGACGTGCCACGGCTGTCGGTGGACATCGACATCAACTACGTCGGCAAGGCCGACCTGGCCGGCATGCAGGCCGAGCGGTCGAGGTTCGAGGCTGCCGTCAGCGCGTGCTGCGAGCGCGAGGGCTGCGCGGTTCGGCGGATGCCGTCTGAGCACGCCGGCGGGAAGCTCCTGCTCCGCTACGCCGGAGGCATGGGCGGCGCGGGCTCGCTCGAGCTGGACCTGAACTTCCTCCAGCGCCTGCCCCTCTTTCCCGTCGAGCATCGTGCGCCCCGGTTTCCTCCCGAGGCCGGCCTCCGGGCAGTCCCACTCCTGTCCCTCGCAGAGACCGCGGCTGGCAAGTTCGCCGCGCTCGTCACCCGCCGAGCCGCCCGCGATGCGTTCGACGCCTGGCAGCTCCTCGAGAGGGTGCCGGACTTGCTGGGTCGGCCCAACCTTCGGCTCGCCTTCGTCGTCCAGATCGCCGGCAGCCGACACGACGCCCGACGCCTTGACCCCCGAGGCGGCACCGTGAGCCTGAAGGAGGTTCGAGACCAGCTTCTTCCCCTGCTTCGCGTCGAGAGCCGCCCTTTCGACGGGGATGTGGAAGCCATCGCCGCCCGCGTCAACGCGGCCGCCTTGGCGGTCGGGGAGAAGCTGCTCGACTGGACTGGCGGCGAGCGAGAGTTCCTCGACCGGCTTCTCGATCGGGGTGAGATCACCGCTGATCTACTGGCAGACGACCCCGCTCGCCGGGCCCTCATTCACGGCCAGCCGCTCCTCCAGTGGAAGGCCCTCAATGTGCGAAAGTTCAAGGGACTTCCCGCAAAACATCCTGCTCAATGAAGGTTCGGAGGCGGCCCCAGCGAGCTCTCCAGCCTCGCGGCTTTTCGAGGCTCCGCCTTCTATGTTTCGGCTTGGCGGTGCGGTGGGCGCGAGAGCTGCGTGGAATCGGCGCCGCGTGGGGTGTGACGGGACGGGAGGGACGAGACGGCGGAGAGGAATCCTGACGAAGCCTACTCAGCAGTCACGAGACATCCGCTTTGGACTGCTGTTTCAACTACTCGGGGGACCCCACTGCCTGCGTCGGTTACGTGGATCTGGAGGGCCCTGATAGCCCGGCTCGCGCCAAGATACTGGAAACAAAGCGTCTAAGTTCGTAGCCTTGGTGAGGTGCGTGCTGGGAGAACCGCGCCTCGAGTCCAGCCAAAATGACAGTGTCGAACTGAAGCCCAGCAACGAACTGGGGCATGCTCACCACAATGCTGCGGCGTGCATAACGCATTTGTTCAACGTCGTCACGAGACTGAATCAGTTGGTACCGGGAATCATTCCGGAGACCGAGATCATCGCAATACGCAGCAAAGGACTTGTAATCTACGCAGAGGATCGCTACACGCTCGCCTCGCGCTCTTGCATCGAGTGACTCCTGAATGACGCTGTTTCGCTCTTGGGCCGCGTCTGGGTGCCGAACCAGTATTGGCACTTCACCGGGCGCGACGGTGCTCTGAGCAGTCTGCACGGTCACGCGCCAGTCATCCCCCAACTCGAGCGCCGGAAAGTGCCCGTCGAGGTGTTTGAGGAATTCAAGAATCTGGGGCGTATATCGGTGAACCTCATGGAGGTCAATCGGCAAGATCTGGCCGAACGTCATACTGGCTGCTCCGCTCTCACCCACGGAAGGATCCGCAATCTTGAATTCGACATACGTCTCAGTCGGCGCTTGGCGTGGATCCAAAGCCATGAAGAGGATTGGAAACGCGTCGGGGTCGCGCGTCAGTTGGTGGAAGACCAACCGCTCCTGCTCGTTGAACAGATGCAATTCGTCGATGAAGACGAAATCATAGCCTGCATCCCGGCGGGTGGCGTGCCAGTGGAACGTTGCGAGGAAGTTAAGGTAATCGGCTATGATTTGGTCGTTCGTGATCCATCTCTTGGACTCGAGAGTCCGAATGTAAGACGTGTACAGCTGCATGATCGACCGTGACTCGACGTCGTTTGCAACGTGCATCATCCAGGGCATTCGCTGGATCTTCAGATATCGCTGGAGAGCGTTGATGCCTGGCAAGATGCCGTTTGCGAGTATGACACAGGAGAACTCTAACATCAGGTCCCAGACAAACGTATCGTGCTCGGAGGTTCCCGATGGAGACTCGAGACGGGCCTGAAACCCCTCGCTGCAAGCACGTCGGAACGCGACCCACTCGGTTCGGTGAAAATCAGACAGAACCTGGGATATTATCCGGAGCTGGTGAAGCTTGCCTGAATAGCTATCCTCACCGAGGACGGTATAGCCGGGAGGCCGTGGTGGTAGGACATCTTCTGCGACAGCAAGAAGCGGCAATACGTCGATCTTCAGGGCGAGGCCTCGCTCGTCCATCGCTCTGAGGGCCGCTTCCACCTGTTGCGCAGCGGCCCAGCTATGAGTCAGAAACGCTATGCGTGGGAGGGTGTCGCCCGGTGAGTGATCATACAGCAGCTTGAGAGCTTTGAGCTCAAGGGCGAGGGTCTTCCCGCTGCCTGCGGGTCCCCGGAGCTTCAGCGATTGTATTGGCGGACGCTCTACGAAGAGGCGCTGGGGACTCGACAAATGGCTCAGCCAAGTACTGTAAGTGCGGCCCCGTGTAACGGCGCCATATGAAGCTGCCTCTAGATCAATCATCCCTTCGAGGGCTTGAGGGGCGCTAGCGGTAGACCAGAGTTGCTCGCTCGCGCGAAGGCCGTCTCGGTAGCGCGAGACCGCCCTGTCGTAGGCACCGGCGTCGGGCTTGTAACTCTTCAGGTCGACAGGTGCAGCCTCCGTTGTGAGTTCGCAGACCAGGAGGTCACGCGCTTCATCATCCTGACGGCGGGTCATCACTGCCGCGATGAGACGGTCGTTTCCATGCTCCGGCGGATACGCGAACACCGCGAGCTTATTGCCTGCCTGGAAGGGGCTCCAGGCTGGCGGGAAGTTCAAGGTCTTTGCCTGCGCCTGAAGAGCAAGTCGGTGGATCCGTTGTAATGCCGTTGCTCTGGCTGCAGGAGGGACAAGCGCAAAGAGACCAGATGTGCCGAGAAGGATTACAATCCTGGGAGACGTCTCGTCGGCTTCTCGGTCAAGGACAAGGAGAGAGTTGCCAACTGTGACAGTGACGACGCCCCAGGATCCGTCCTCCGGACAGGCGAAAGCCTCGAACCAAGCCGGGGGAGCGTAGCGCCCGACGCAAAGAGAGAGCGATTCTAACGTAAAGAGAACTGACTCGGGTCTCGAATTCATGGAGTTGGTCCTTCATTCCTGTCCTTATGGCCAGTCTGCGCACGCAGCGCGGCAATGGCATCGCGACAGGCGGCGGTGTACTCAGTAGGCAGGCCAATGTCGGCAAAGACGGCGGCTAACTGCTGGGTTAGACGATACTTGTATGTTGGTTTGAGGCGACTGATTCTTACCGCGTCGGCGGTCGGAAGGTCCAACGCTGCTACCGCAAACTGAGTGGCCTGAATCTCCTGAACGCGCCGTAGGTATGCTACGTAGCCGTCAACGTAGAACTGGGAAAGGGCACTCAGGAAAAAGCAGTCACCTGGCAGACGCTGGACGTAGCCCTCCAGCTGATTCCAGACTCTCACCGCAGGGTCAGTTCCAGTTGGCGTCGTGGTTGCCGTCAGTTGAATAAACTCGTTGATGGCTTGTGGCAGATCTCGTATGGCTTTGGCGTTCACCAATCTAACGCATGGCCCAAGAGACTTCTGGACGTTCTGCAAACGATCCGGTGGTGCCATGTGTAGCTCGCGGAGAATCCCCTCAGCGCCGTCCCGAACCAACCAATCCTGGAGACCGCGCTCTGAGATCTCCGCAGGCCTCCCCGTCTCCGCCAACGCCTGCCGGACGTGACTGGCAGCGATGCTCAGAGGCTCACGGAGCCGCCTGTCGATCTGCTCAGGCAACCAATGGTCGATTAGGAATCGGTCGAGAGAGAGAATCGGTACATACGACAGAATTCCGCGGTGCTTCGTAAGTCCTCGCGTTTCCCCGTCTGGTAGCTGACTGGTCTGGCGGGGCATCGTGGCACCACCACGTCAAGGAGGTGCTGCGATGGACGAAGGGATCCGCCGTCTTCGAGCCGAAGCCCAGCGACTCGCGCAGGGCAAGCCTTCGCGCCAAGTCCGATATCCCACCACGTTCCGTCGGGCCGCCGTCGCGCTCGTGCGGAGGCACCGCAGGCAAGGCCGGTCCATGGCCCGCCTCGTGCGGGAGCTCGGGGTCTCCGAGCCCACCCTGACGAAGTGGCTCCATCCGACGGCCCGGCCCACGCTGCGGCCCGTCACGGTGACCCCGGCGCCGACGGTCGAGCCCCGCTCGGGTGCGCGCCCCATGCTGATCACGCCGACGGGGGTGCGCGTCGTGGACCTGGATCGCGACACCCTGGTGGCCGTGCTGCAGGCGCTCGGGTGATCGGCTCCACCCGGCAGGTCACGGTCTGGGCCTACGGCGCCCCTGCGGATCTCCGGAAGGGCTTCGACGGGTTGAGCGCCCTCGTGAGCCAGGCCCTGGGGCAGGATCCGCTCTCCGGCGACTGCTACCTGTTCGTCAATGCGACGCGCAAGCGGGCCAAGGTCCTCCTGTGGGATGGGACCGGCCTCTGCATTTATGCCAAGCGGCTCGAACGGGGTCGCTTCGCCTGCCTGTGGCGGGACGCCGCGGCGCGGCGCGTGCGGCTGACGATCAGTGAGCTGCAGCTCTTCCTCGAAGGCAGCACGCTCGTCGGACGCGTGGCGTTGTCGCCGGCTCCGTTCATCGTCGGTTCCCTGCAGAAAACGCTTGCGTCCCCGGATCGAAGATGATGTCATGCACTCGTGCTGCGCCTCGATGCGATTCGCGATGCTGATGTGCTTCGTCAGATCGCGATCCTCCTCGAACGCGAGAACGACAAACTCCACGCTAAGCTCACGACCCTGACCGCCGAGCTCGCCCGCCTGCGCGGGGATACGCGCCCTCCGGCCGAACTCGAGCTCGAATTCCTCAAGGAGCTGCTGGCCCACCGCGAACGCGCGCTCTTCGGGCCCTCGTCGGAGCGCCGCCCGCGCCCGGCGGAGCCCGAGCCCGCTCCGACCCCACCAGCCCGGCGTGGCCACGGGCCCAAGCCTCAGCCCGAGCTGCCCCGTCTCGAGATGGTGCACGGGCTCGACGCCGCGGATCAGACCTGTCCGCAGTGCGGCGGGACGCTCACGGAGATGCCGGGCCAGACCGAGGACTCGGAAGAGATTGACGTCGTCGAGCGACGGTTCGTCGTCGTGACGCATCAGCGGAAGAAGTACCGCTGTGCCTGCAACGGGTGCCTCGACACCGCCCCGGGGCCGCTCCGGCTCGCCGTGCGGCCCGACGTCCGCGGCCAGCGGTACTCGCCGGCGTTCGCCGTCGAGGTGGCCGTCGGCAAGTACCTCGACCACCTGCCGCTGGAGCGGCAGGCGCGGATCATGCGGCGGGAAGGGCTGGCGATCGAGTCCCAGACGCTGTGGGATCAGCTCGAGGCGCTCGCCACGGTGCTGGAGCCGAGCTACACGGCCGTGCGCCGCCACGTCCTGGCGGCCCCGGTGATCGGGGCCGATGAGACGTGGTGGCGGTTCATGCAGGGGCGCGACGGCAAGCGCTGGTGGGCCTGGGGCCTGACGAGCGCGGACGCCGTCGTCTACACGATCCTGGCGAGCCGGTCGCAGGCGGCGGCCCGGCAGGTGCTCGACGGCTATCGGGGGATCGTGCTGGCCGACGGCTACGGGGCCTACGACGCCCTGGCGCGCGCCGGGCCCGGCTTCACCCTGGCCCATTGCTGGGCGCACGTCCGCCGGAAGTTCGTGGAGG